>CAMBYJ010000066.1 GCA_945872015.1 Chitinophaga pinensis
TTATCGAAAGCAAAAAATGCATTAGCTTCATTAAAATCTACTTTCACCTGCGTGTTTGTATTAGGCAAATTTGATTTTAGCAACCCAAGAGGCTTTTTAGGAAGAATAAACGATACTTCTTTTGCTGAACGAATGTCTGAACGACGATATCTTACTAATCGATGAGCATCAGTAGCAACGAAAATAGAACCTTCTTTTCCAAACTGACAAAACACCCCTGTCATTACAGGACGTAATTCATCATTACCCGTTGCAAACAAAGTTGTATTGATTGCGTCTGCTAATGTGTCACTTGGTATATCGATCGATTCAGGCTTGTCGATAGTTGGCAATTTTGGAAACTCATCACCATTAAAACCTGAAAGTTTATACTTACCTACGTTCGAGCTAACTTCTATCTGAAAGTTATCCATATTGACTTTAAAAGTAAGTGGCACTTCGCTGAATGTCTTAAGCGTTTCTAATAAAAGTTTCGCAGGAATAGCAATCTTACCACTCTCTTTAGATTCAACTTCAATGCTTGTACTCATTGTCGTTTCTAAATCAGATGCTGACGCTTTAAGCTCACCAGGATTTAATTCAAAAAGGAAATTTTCTAAGATTGGTAGAGGAGTGCTCGACTGTAATGCACCACTGATTGCCTGCAACTGCTTTAATAAGGTTGTAGAGGAAACAACAAATTTCATATTCTATTTTCTATTTTTTTTGATAACAACAATCAAATCACAAAATTCAATTTGATGAGCAAATATAATTAAGGGGATTTTTCAATCCCATTATTTCAAGCTTATGTTATCAACAATTCAGAGAAAATAAGATTTATCCTAAAATCAATATCTGTTTTCGGGTGCGATAGAGGCCTTTCCTGGCATTAAAATCTCTGGTGTAATCATCACACGGTCGAAGTGAAAATACTGGCAAATAAACCACTCGTCGCTGCCAGCAATACGAGTATAAAAACGATCCATATCGAACTGTAAAGGCTTGCCCGTGTTTTCGTCAAACTGATTGCGGGAAGAGGAAGTTACCGGCTTACGGTATAGAGTAATAGTTTTAGTATAATTTCGATCATCGGTAACCGATACACTAGCAAAAGGTGGAGTTTTAAGAATTGAATCTGCCTCTACCTTTCCTAGTCGATTATCAATTCGCTCAAAATTAGTATTGCTAAATACATCCAGATATTTCCTCATTTTTACAACATCGTAAGGAACCTGTTTAACTGAAGGCTGGGTATATGCTAATGTGTATGTTGAATCTGCATTTCGTGCAATAGAAAAACTACGATCCAACTTTGTTGAATTGACAATATTAATTCCCACAATTGTACGCGGATCGATATGAAATACATAACGCTCTCGCCATTCATTTTCATTAGTCAAATAACGAGTACTCAAAAAACCATTAAATCCAGGGATATGCATGATATAAGGAACAGTCGATTTTTCGATGTACATGAACGTTCCGAGATTATCCATAGTTGGATGTCCTACATAATAGGTCTTTACCAGATTTCCTTTTTGATAAATTTCAATCTTAACCGATTTAGAAGCCATTAGCTTCATCGTGTTATTATAAAGATTTTTCCCTACGGGGCTTTTTACTTCGAGTGAGTTAATAGTAGTCAAAAGGTTATCAATGGACTCCTGACGAGCGTTGTACTTATTATTCACCATCCATTTGCCAGCAGAAACACGGGTTAATAACGATTTGTTTCCATCTCTGTCAACAAGAAATAATTTATCAATTGAAGCTGTATCACTCACTGCAAAATCACGCAAATCGCCAACAATTGTTGATGATTTTTTAGAATATAATGCATAAATCGCTATTCCTGCCACCAACATAAAAACGCCCACCAAAAGTTTATTTTTCATAGTATTCGCTAGCTTACTTGTTGTATTTTCTTTTACGATTATAGGTCTTAAAAACTCCAAATAAAACAATCAACAAAACTGGAGCCCCTGCATTCACAACCTTCATTACCTGATTATCTTTTTCAATCACATTCGGGTCAATCAAGCGCAACTTGAATACTTTATTCCTTACTTGCATCAGATTCGAATCATCGCATAAATAATCAATGCAATTCTGAATAAATGATTTGTTCCCAAAAGTATTTCTTGTAAATCGGTCATACCCCAACGGCATTGGATTTCCTTTCATGGTGTCATTGGCAATAATATCTCCATCGCTAATTACAATCATTTGATTTGAGACACTCGATTCTTTAAATGCGATCTCTTCGCTGTTAATTATTTCCTTTGATGCTATTCTGTTTTTAAATGCTGAAGTAAACTTGCCTTCAAGCAAAACAGCAACTGGTAAATCACGAGCAGGAAACATTTTAGGATCTGGTTTAAATTCCATGATACCTAAGCTAACACGTGCGGGCGCCGTTGATAGTTTACTGTAACGAGAGGATGCCAATAATACTGTCGACTTAACATCACTCGCTCCAAGTAAATCGATAGAGCTCGTAAATTGTCCTCTAATTGAATTTAGATTGTTAACAATAGGATGCGTTGACATTGGAGTAAATACTGGAAAAAAGTACCATGGCTTCAATTCTTGCTTGGGCTGATTTCCAATATAACCTGTAACAACCGGAATCATAGAACAGCTTAAATCCTGAATTAAATCATAGTTAATTCTTGCACCATAACGAAACAACATATCATCGAGGTTAAGGTCGCGCGCCAATGCCATCGTGTTACCTGTACTTTTGATACTATCCATCGTAACCTGCATCGGATCAACCAGCCAGATTACTTTACCTCCGTTCATCACAAACTGATCGATGATAAACTTGTCTTTATTGCTGAATGAAGAATCAGGCTTAGCAATCACAATCGCCTTAAAATCACGAAGGATACCTAACGTACCGTCTATACGCAAACGCTTTACATCATAAGAGGTTTGAAGCGTTTTTAAAATATCAGCAGTTTGCAATTCTTCTAGCTCACCGTGTCCGTAAACAAATCCTACAAGCGGGCGCAGCGGATTGGTTACTTTACGAATGGCATTACACAATTCATATTCGATATTCTGAATCGAATTATTTAGCATTACCTCTGGAGGAGCGCCTAGCTGATCTTTCAACAACTGAACTCCTAATTCCTGATTGGAATAAGTAACTAATGCACCTGGCCAGATATACTTTCTATTCAGACCTTCTTTTGTTCTTTCTTCAAGTGTTGAAGGTTGTATTCCTTTTTGATAAAGCTGAGCAAATAATTTATTCCTTTCTTTTTCGTCGGAATTCGCCGATGGGTCAATAAACTCATATTCGAGTTTACCATTCGAATAAGCCCGTAGCTCATCTAACATTTCTTGCGTTGAATTTCGTAAACGCATAAAACCAGGCGCAAAATCGCCTTCGAGATATACTTTTACAAACACAACATCTTTTAAATTACCTACCAGCTGCTTACTTTCTTTTGAAAGCGTAAATCGCTTATCTGATGTCAAATCGAGCCTTAAAAACCAAAAAGAAGAAATGACATTCAAAAAAACGATGATAGCCAAAAGCATCATGAGATTCATGATGGCCTGGCGGCGGACATTTATTTTTTTAGTGCTATTGACTACCATTTCCTACTCTCAATTACAGTACGGGTTGAAAAAAGAAAAATAAAAATCAAACTAAAAAAGTAAATCAAATCACGGGTATCAACCACCCCCCTACTCATGCTTACATAATGCGCGTGAACCCCGAGGTTAAATAGGACATTACTTAAATATGGAATTTCACTTAGTGTCGATGCCAGTTCAAATCCTGTATAACACAACAAGCATAAAAAGAAAGCAATGATAAAAGATACCACCTGATTATCTGAAATTGCCGATGCAAATAATCCAATTGCAACAAAGCCTGCTCCCAATAATAAAAGTCCAATATAAGAACCAATAATTGAACCTGTATCGATGTTTCCTACTGGAAAACTAATTGAATAAATGGTGAAACAATAGATGATCGTTGGCAATAATGATATAATAACAAGAATTACTCCCGAAAGATATTTCGCCATCACCACTTGCATTTCGGTTAAAGGTCTTGTTAGCAACAACTCTATCGTACCCGTTTTTTTCTCTTCCGAAAACAAGCGCATGGTCACTGCGGGTACCAACAGCATATAAACCCAAGGAGTTATGGAAAATAGTGAGTCGATATTAGCATAACCGCTATCAATTACATTTAGCTCTCCTGGAAAAATCCACATAAACAAACCAATAGTCAATAAAAACACTGCAATTACAATGTAACCAATCAGTGAATTCAAGAAACTGTTTATCTCTTTTAATAGTAGCGCAAACATAGGATGGCAAAGTTAATCGAATGCAATTAACTCAATTAAAAAAAATCTTGTTTTTTGATATTTTTTCAACCTTTGGGATTTTCTTTCCGCAATCAAAAAAAATCAATAGGTTCGTAGCTTAAATTTACCATTGCATGCCAAGAGTTTTACAGATAATAAACAGATTAAATTTAGGTGGCCCCACCTTTATAGCTGGTTATTTAACTGCTTATCTTGGTGAAGGATACGAAACAATGTTGTTGGCTGGGCAAAAAGACGACAGCGAAGAGAGCTCCGAGTTTATTGTACGAAATATGGGCATCACCCCTCGATATATCAATAATATGAGAAGGGAAATCAACTGGAAAGATGATCGTATAGCTTACAAAGAAATTGATGCTATTATTAAAGAATTTAAACCTGATATTGTGCACACACATGCAGCTAAGGCGGGTACACTAGGACGATTAGCAGCCATCAACAATAATGTTCCTGTAATTTTACACACCTTTCATGGCCATGTTTTCGAAGGGTATTTTGGGAAGTTAAAAACGGCTGTTTTTTTAAATATTGAACGCTATTTAGCTTGGAGATCGAGCGGTATTATTGCAATTAGTAAAGTTCAAAAGGAAGAATTATCTCAGAAATTCAAAGTAGCATCTGAGAAAAAATCATTTGTCATTCCTTTGGGCATCGACCTAGAAAAGTTTCAAATCAATCAGAAAGAAAAAAGAACTGATTTTAGAGAGCAATATCACCTAAGTAACGATACCATTGCAGTGGGAATCATTGGCAGAATTGTTCCGATAAAAAACCATCAATTGTTTTTAGACTGCTGGAAAGAAATACTAAGCAAAACCACAAAAAAAGTCCATGCTTTTATCATTGGCGATGGTGAGGACCGAGAAGTAATTTTTGAATACTGCAGGAAATTAAATTTAACCTACAACTTGGGTTCTGACTATAACCAGGAAAACACAATAACATTTACATCTTGGATCATTGATATTGACAAACCTGTTGCAGGATTAGATATAATTGCACTTACCTCAAATAATGAAGGAACACCAGTTAGCCTTATTGAAGCACAAGCCGCAGGAAAGGCTGTCGTGAGTACCAATGTTGGCGGTATTAGAGATATAGTAATTGAGGGCGAAACTGCATTATTATCCCCAAAGGAAGACAGAGAGCTGTTTTCAAAAAACCTACTTGAATTGATTGAAAACGAAAGCATAAGGAATAAAATGGCCACCTCAAGTCCATCCTTTGCAGAGGCCTCTTTTGGTTACATGAAAATGGTCGAAAATCATAGACAACTTTACAGCAGATTACTCAGCGAAAAGAGATAAGTCTTATAGGACACACAAAGAACATTTTTTCATTACATTTGCTTCTCTAATTTCAATAGCTATTTTATGAAAAAACTAGTCATGTTGTTGTTGCTTACTGTTACCCTTTCATCTTGCAACATCAACCCTAGCGTAATGTTCAAAGTTCCATCTAATTACGAATATGATGTTGACCAAACAATCGGAAACGTTGAGTATCGTGTTTCGCCGAATGACATTGTAAGCATGAGTGTGTATACAAATGATGGATTCAAACTAATTGACATTACAACATCTGCCGAGTCTGTAACATCAAGACTAAACAACATGAATAACAACACGAATATTCAGTTTTTAGTAGAGCCAGATGGAATGATTAAACTTCCAATTATTGGTAAAATCAAAATAGCAGGCATGACAATCCGTGAAGCGGAGAAATCGCTAGAAGCACAATACGCTAATTTTTATAATAAGCCATTTGTAGTAGTTAGAGTAGTGAATAGAAGAGTTACTATTTTTCCAGGAACTGGCGGATCAGGCAGAGTGGTAAATCTTGATAATGAAAGTACAACAGTTATTGAAGCGCTAGCTTTAGCGGGAGGTATTACCAATACTGGTAAAGCGAAAAAGATAAAATTAATTCGTGGAGACTTAAGAAATCCGAAAGTTATCCTAATCGACCTTTCTACATTAGAAGGTGTAAAGCAAGGCAATTTGTTATTGCAAGCTAACGATATAATTTATGTAGAACCTGTACCTCGTGTTTCTCAGGAAGTATTAATACAAATTACTCCAATTGTAGGAATTATTACAAGCTTCGCCTTGATTTATAATATTATTATAGGATTTTAATCTGAAACTTTAAAAGCTTACTGTGGCTAAAAAGAAAATATCCCCGATAAACGAAGAGTTTGATTTTAAACTATTTGTTACCATAGCAAAAAAGAATATGCTTTGGTTTGCTTTTTTGATGCTATTATCGGTAGTGATTGCCTTGGTCATTTTACGCTATAGTGCGCCCGTTTTTGAGTGTGCTTCTGTAATTAAAATCGCTAATGAGGATAACGCTCAAAATGTATTAGGACTCGATTCGAAAAACGGATTTTACGCTGACAATAACAGTGAAATTGCGGGCGATATTGAATTAATAAAATCGAAGGTTATCATTAGCAAGGCAGTACGTAATTTACCTTTACAGGTCTCTTATTATTCAAAAGGGTCAATTTTAGTAAATGAACTATACAAGCAAACCCCATTTACAGTCGATTATACATTAAAAGATTCAAGTATACTTGGAAACCCGATTCTGGTAGAATTTAAAAATAAGAGTACCCTTACACTGACTTACACTGCTCGCAAATCTGGTAAGAAAACAGTTCAAGATTATTATGTTGGCAAGTGGATTAACCTTCCAGAAGCGACTATCAAAATAAACGTACTAGATTACAATGCGATTATTGAAATACAAAAAGATATTAGCAAAGATGTTTTCTTTTTCACTATAAATAATGAAGCAGAAGTAATATCAAAAATTGCTAAGGATATTGCGGTAAGTGTATTAAATATTGAAGCAAAAACAATTCAAATTAAGCTTAAAGATAAGAATGCGGTCAAAGCTTCTGATATTGTAAACAAACTTGCTCAGGAATTCAATATCTATGACGTAGAAAAAAACTCAGAGGTTGCTAATAAAATTTTAGACTTTATTGATAAAACTATATCAAGCATTGATATAGAGCTAAGCAACTCTGAAAACTCTATTGAAGCATTCAAACGCACTAATAAAATTATTTCGCCAGATCAGGCTATTACCGACGTTACAACTGATTATAAAAATTTTCAAAATCAATTAATGGTAGTCAATTCTCAACTGTCACTATATCAATCGTTGAGTAATGATATAAAAGGTAATAATGATATTGGCAAATTCTTATTGTCAATTTCCGGAACAGCCAAAGATGTGCAATTCATTGCGCAATTAACAAAATTGCAACAGCTAATAGATGAGCGTGATCAAATCAGATTACAAGCAACTGAAAATGCAGAAATATCTAAGAGTATTAACACAAGAATTCAAAATCAAAAAGAAATTATTTTTAAATCAATAAACAATGAAGTTACAACTCTGCAAAATCAAAAGCAGTATCTAAGTTCATTATTGAGTGAAGCGAACAGTCGATTTGTAAAAATCCCTAATCAACAAGCTGAATTCAGTCGCCTTGAACGACTCTTTAATGTTAATGAGAAGTTTTATTCGTTATTGCTTGATAAAAAAGCAGAATTTTCGATTACACGTGCCGGGTATGTACCAAAGCATGTAATTCTTGTAGAGTCTAATCCAAACACACCTCCTGTTTCTCCTAACAGACCTTTAATAATTAGTGCCTGCTTGATGATTGGATTTTTAATTAGTTTCATCATAATTATCACTCGCTATTTATTATACAACGAAATAAATTCATTAGAAGAAATTGGCCAGTATACCGAAGCTTCCTTACTTGGAATAGTACCAAAATACAAAAGAGAAATTCCTGTTTCGCAGTTATTAGTCGACAAAAATCCTAAGTCAGTTATTTCAGAGGCATTCAGGTCGATAAGAACTAACCTTCAGTTTATATCGATAGAAGATGAACCAAAAATCTTAGCCGTTACTTCTACAATTTCAGGGGAAGGAAAAACTTTCAATGCCATCAACCTTGCAGGTGTTGTAGCTTTCTCAGGTAAGAAAGTTATCATTCTCGATTTGGATATGCGTAAGCCCAAAATTCACATTGGGTTTAATGTT
>CAMBYJ010000067.1 GCA_945872015.1 Chitinophaga pinensis
AAACATTTGTGCATCACGTCCATAAGGAGTAGATGTTTTAGATATCACCCAAGGGCCACGAGTCATATGTTCAACACCACCTGCAATCATTAAGTCAGCTTCGCCTAACATTAACGAACGGCCTGCAGAAGCAATGGCTGATAATCCTGATGCACACAAACGATTAACGGTTTCTCCAGGAATAGATACAGGTAATCCTGCAAGTAAAGTAGCCATACGTGCAATATTTCTATTGTCTTCACCTGCTTGATTAGCACAACCCATAATCACGTCACCAACGGAAGAAAAATCGACTCCGTTATTTTTTTCAGCGAGCTTTCTTAAAACTAAAGCAGCTAAATCATCTGCGCGAACAGGTGATAATGTTCCACCAAAATTACCGATAGGTGTTCTTACACCATTAACAATGTATGCGTTCTTAATCATTTTATTTTTCTTCAGGGAACCACTCCTTCGATGTTCTGTAAACGACACCCTTGAATAAGGCAACTGTTTGTCCTTGTTCATTCGTTACAGTAATCGAATAAATTCCAATTTTATTAGTTAAACTTTTTTCTTCTGAAATAGCATAAATCACATCGTCTTCTTTCAAAGAGATGGTATGCGATATCGATGTTTCAACAGAGACACTCTGACGACCATGCGAATTGGAGGCGAATGCTAAGGCACTATCAGCAAGCGAGAATGTAATTCCACCATGTGCTATACCAAATCCATTTAGCATTTCTTTTCTGATTTTCATTTTCAACTTACAAAAACCGGGAGTTACTTCAAGCACTTCAATACCTAACCACTGACTAAACCAATCGTGGTCGTACATTCTTGCAACAATTTTATTTGCTTGATTGGGCTCCATAAATGCTTCGAATTAATTAAAAAACGATTTATTCTCTCTTGCCATCTGACGTAATAAAACAGAGGCACGATAACGATCATCGTGATACTCTACATACAACGAATCCAACAATGACAATACTTTCTCAACTCCTATTTCATCAGCCCATTTTAACAATCCCTTCGGATAATTAACTCCTTTTGTCATTGATAAATCGATATCTTCTGCAGTAGCAATTTTATAATACAAGGCATCAGCAGCTTCATTGATAAGCATTGTTAAAACACGAATAACAATTTCACTTGCTAAGTCATCATCGGCTTTTACTTCTGGCTTACCAGCATTTTCACTGTAATCGTAATACCCCATTCCCGTTTTTCTACCTAGTCTTCCTGACTCGACCATCTTCTTTTGAATTAAAGAAGGACGAAAACGAGCATCGAAATAAAACTGCTTCCAAACGGTTTCAGTAACCGTGTAATTTATATCGTTGCCAATTAAATCCATCAATTCAAAGGGACCCATTTTAAATCCTCCTTTGTCGCGCATAGCAGCATCAACTGTTGCCATATCAGCAATTCCTTCTTCAACAATCTTTAGTGATTCACCATAATAAGGACGCGCTACACGATTCACAATAAACCCTGGAGTATCCTTAGCAATTACAGGAACTTTTTTCCATGACTGCATTAACACTTTACATTCTTCTGCTAATCCCTCTTTTGTTTGCAAAGCAGGAATCACTTCAACTAAAGGCATTAACGGCGCAGGATTAAAAAAATGCAATCCGATTACTCGCTCTGGATGATTACATGCGGCAGCAACAGATGTAACAGATAAGGATGATGTATTTGATGCAAGAATACATGAAGGGTTAACTACTTTTTCTAAAGCAGAGAAGATTTCTTTTTTTACTTCTAAAATTTCAACTACTGCTTCAATAATTAAATCCGCCGAGGAAAATCCATTAAGCGAATCTATAACGGTAATGCGTTTACAGAAAGCTGTCATATCTTCTGATGACATCTTTCCTTTCTCAACAAGTTTAGCTAACGAAGCTTCTGTTTTTTTTAAAGCATTACTAGCGGCACCTTCTTTCGCATCAAATAAAAAAACCTGATGACCGGCAGCAGCAGCCACTTGTGCAATTCCACTTCCCATTGCACCAGCACCAATAACACCAACAATTGATTTTTCTGATAACATATTATTCTCCTTTAAATACAGGCAATCGTTTTTCAAGAAAGGCATTCACACCTTCTTTATGATCGTAGGTTTGTCCCGCTTGCGCCTGATATACTTCTTCTAACTTGAGTTGTTGTTTTAAATCGGATGTTGCAGATTGATTTAAAAGCATTTTCGTTAAGGCGATACCTTTAGTAGGCATATTCGCCAGCTGATTACAAATTTTATCCGCTTCAGCCTTTAACATGTCATCATTAAAACATTTATAAACCATACCCATTTCTGCTGCTTCTTTACCTCCGACTTTATCAGCAAGCATCATTAATCCTGCTGCACGTTGAGAACCTATCAAGCGTGGAAGAAAAAATGTTCCGCCACTATCTGGTATTAATCCGATTTTACTGAAAGCCTGAATGAATGATGCAGACTCGCCAGCTAGCACGATATCACACGCTAACGCAATATTTGCTCCCGCTCCTGCAGCTACTCCATGCACAACTGCAACAACTGGCTTTTGTGCTTCGCGAATTTTAATGATAATTGGATTATAATGCTCATCAACTATTTTCTGAATTCCTGGTCCATCGGGAGCAATTGCCTCAGATAAATCCTGACCCGCACAAAACGCTTTCCCTTCAGCATCAATTAAGATACAGCGCACACTATTATCTGACGAAAAAGCATCAAGTGAGGCTTGCATTTGCAAGGCCATCTCGCGATTAAAACTATTAAACTTTTCTGGACGGTTAAGCTTGATGCGGCCTACCCCATTTTCAATCGTAGCAGTAATTAAACTCATCTTAAAATTTCTTCCTACAAAGAAAACTAAAAAAGGCTTTCGTTATGCGATAATTATGAATGAAGTATCAGTGACATTTGAACTGCTCAAACGGTTGACAACAGGCATTACAAAAGTGTAAAGCTTTGCAGGCTGTCGAACCAAATCGGCTAGTTAATGAAGTATCAGTTGAACTACAAAAAGGACATGCGACAGGTCCTTTATCGTTATTGGCAAAAGGATGTAAATTTTCGAAAGAAATCTTATCAGGCGGAGCAATACCATATGCGCGTAACTTCTCCTTTGTTTCGTCCGACATCCAGTCTGTTGTCCAAGCTGGTTTGTAAATCGTTTTAATTAATGGAGTTAATCCAACCAACAAAAGTTTCGCTCTGATTTGTTCCTCCATACTTTTCAAAGCAGGGCAACCAGAATACGTTGGAGTAATATCCACTTGAACATTAGAATCAGTTAGACGGACATCGCGTACTACACCTAACTCAACAATACTGATTGCAGGAACTTCAGGATCAGGAATTGAATTTAGCAAATCCCAGATTTCACGAACATCAAGTGTTACCATACGGCATCAGGATACATTCGAGGCAAGTATTGCATTTCAGCTAGTAAAAACCCAAAATGTTCTGAGTGCACACCTTTTAATCCGCCAGATGCAAAATAGGTGGTGTTTTCAGGAATAGACAAAGTAGCTTTAGCGAAAATTTCCGTTACCATTTTCGTCCATTCATTGCGAACACTCTCTTTATCGAATGCTATACCGTTACTGATTAATAATTCATCGATACTATCTTGCTCAAAAAGTTCATTAGTAAAAGACCATAATTCGTTCAATGAATTTTGAATACGTTGATGACTTTCAGCAGTACCATCTCCAAGACGAACAACCCATTCACCTGAATGGCGCACATGATACGTTACTTCTTTTATCGATTTGGCTGCTAGTCCTGAAATTGTTTCATCTGTGCTCTTCATTAAATCGCGGAACATCAGATAATCGAAACAACCGTTTAAAAACAACTTCATCATCGTAAATCCGAAATCCTTATTATCAGGTAATTCTACCATTAATTTATTTCTAAACTCTCTTTCCCCTCTATGAAATGCATAAATATCTTCTGTTTTACCATTACCTTCTAATTGTGCAGCGTAAGTATAAAACCCACGTGATTGCCCAATAAGATCCAGCGCCATATTACTCATTGCAATATCTTCTTCGAGAATTGGTCCATGGCCTGTCCACTCAGAAATTCGTTGCGCATGAATCAATGAATTATCAGCAATACGAAGACAATATTCAATTAATGCTTTATTTAAATCCGTCATCATATTTGTTTTAAACCGTCAGCTGTTTTGAAAAAGTTAGGAGAGCGATACATTTTATCATTTGCAGGATCGAAGAATGAGCCCGAATCTTCTGGAGAGGAAGCAATGATTGCAGCACTTGGAACCACCCAAATATTAACGCCTTCTTGTCTTCTGCTATATACATCTCTAGCATTTAAAAGTGCGATTTCGCCATCAGGAGCGTGAACGCTACCTGCATGCTCATGAGCAGCACCTTGTTTTTTTTGAGTGAATACTTCCCACGTAGGCCATTGATGATTTGAATCCATTTTATTGAAAATTAATTTATTAATTCACTTTTTTCTTTTCAGCATATGCTTTAGCAGCATCACGCACCCATTGTCCGTTAGAATGAGCATCATTACGTTGCTTCAATCGTAATTTATTACAAGGACCATTACCATTAATTACCTGAAAAAATTCATCCCAGTTAATTTCACCAAAATCATAATGGCGGGTTTCTTCATTCCACTTCAATTTATCATCTGGAACTTTAAGTCCAATAGCCTGAGCCTGTTCAACTGTTCTATCAATAAAACGCTGACGTAAATCGTCGTTGGTAAACAACTTTACCTTCCATTTCAAAAGGTCGGCACTATTTGGAGACTCCTTATCTGAAGGACCAAACATCATTAGAGATGGCCACCACCAACGATTCATCGCATCTTGAGCCATTTCTTTTTGCTCTAGAGTACCTCTCATCAAATAAGCTAAAATCTGATAACCTTGTTTGTTATGAAAATTCTCTTCTCTGCAAATACGTAGCATCGCACGAGAATAGGGTCCGTAAGAACACTTAGCCAACACCGTTTGATTTACAATTGCAGCACCATCTACTAACCAACCAATAGCACCGATATCGGCCCATGTTAAAGTTGGATAATTAAAAATAGAGGAATATTTTGCTTTTCCAGCTAACAATTGATCAATCATTTCAGAGCGATCCATGCCTAATGTTTCAGCAGCACTGTAAATATACAAGCCATGACCAGCCTCATCCTGAACCTTTGCAATTAGGATGGCTTTACGCGCTAAAGAGGGCGCCCTTGTAATCCAATTACCTTCAGGCAACATTCCAACAACCTCTGAATGAGCGTGTTGAGACATCATTCTTAATAATTGCTTGCGATACTTTTCTGGCATCCAATCTTTGGGTTCAATTACTTTACCCGCTTGAATACTGTCGTTGAATGCATTTTCCATTTCGGATAAATCATCCGATTTTACATTTATGTCCATCGATTTAAATAGTCTTATTAACTTTGCTAAAATAATAGTTACGACTAACCTACGCAAATGAGATTCGTCAGATTAAAATAACATTTTTTTCAGCTAAAAGTTTATTCGAACATGTTGAGATTTTGTGTAACATCGTAGAAAATTTTTTAGTCGAACTTTAACCCTAATGAGCATACTTAAAATCAAACTAACACATTAATTATGAAGAAGATTCAACAATCTTTTATTGCACTTACTTTATTATTGCTTTTAGGGTCATGCAGGAATGTATTGGAGGTAACCTATTTTCAGCAATCTAAGGATACCGCGGTTGTAAGTAAACAAAAATTTATTGAAGAACATTATGTAACAATAATACAACCTTACGATATTTTATCCATTTATGTTAGCAGTTTAAACCCGGAAGCAACAGCATTCTTTAACGTTTTTAACAAATCAGAAGGACCAACAGTTGGAGACAGCTACTCTACCCGACCCAATGTGGGCTATTTAGTTGATGCCGAAGGAAATATTGATATGCCATTAGTTGGGAAAATTAAATTGGTAGGTTTATCGACTATACAAGCTAAAGACTATATCCAAAAGCAATTAGAAAAATACCTGCAGCAGCCAAGCGTAAGAATTTATTTTGAGAACTTCAAAGTTACTTTGCTTGGAGAGGTTACTAACCCTGGAGTTTATACAGTAACTAATGAAAAACTAACATTACCAGAGGCAATTGGATTAGCTGGCGATTTAACTATTTTTGGAAATAGAAAAGATGTAATGCTTATTCGCGAAGTTAAAGGAGAAAAGATATACATCCCTATAGACCTAACCAGAAGAGATTTGTTTTATTCGCCTTATTACTACTTGCATTCAAACGACATTTTATACATTCCACCAGTGAAAGGTAAGGTATCGCAGTCAGACAACTTCTATAAAGTAGCTCCTTTTCTTCTTAGCTTAGCAACGTTAGCCGCATTTGTGTTAGTTCGCCGATAACATTATTAATTACAAAATCAACTATTACAATGAACCAGGAGAATCCAAACGTATACGATTACAAAATAAACAACCCCAATAACGAACAAAAGAATGAAAGCGAAAACATAATTAACATTTCGCAAATAATTAACAAGTATTTTTTACGCTACTGGTATTTATACATCTATACGTTAAGCATTTCCTTAGTAACAGCTTACTTTTACAATTGGTATGCAGACAGAGTCTATTTTTCTTCATGCACTGTATTAATTAAAGAGGAGAAGAAGAATGTTAACAGTAGTGATTTATTAACACAGCTAGGAGCATTTAACAATGAAGGTGGAATTGAAAATGAAATTGGCGTTATTCGTTCGCGAATGCTTATTTCAAAAACAATAGAAGACTTACAACTTTACAAGAGCTATTATTTAATTGGAGATTTAAAAACTTCTGAAGTTTTTGCACTAAAGCCATTTGAACTTAAAGAAGATACATTGTACGATTTAGCATATAATGCTACGATTAAACTTGAAATATTAAGCAGTAACAAATACAAACTATCTTATCAAAAAGGGGATGTAGAGCATATTGGATACTACCTTTTCAATCGTAAAATCAGCAATGATTTAGGAATATTTTCAATTGATAAGACTGCAGATTTCAGTCGACAACCTTACGACTCGAAAAACTTTTCCAAGCGAAAATTTATTATTCGTTTAGCTGACAAAAACATGCTAACCGATATCTACCAAACTGCTTTAAAGGCAGAGCCTATCAGTAAGCAAGCATCGATGCTTCAGATATCAATTCAAGGAGCTACACCATCAAAGAATGAAGCTTTCTTAAATAAGCTTTGCGAGCTCTATGTTATGAAAGGAATTGAAGTAAAGAATGAATACGCAGTAAATACACTTAATTTCATTGAGCAGCAATTAGGTGCATTAACAGGAGAAATAAATGAAAATGAAGTAAACGTTGAAAAATTCAGAGTATCAAGAGGAATTACAGATTTATCAATTGAAGCAAATGCCTATTTAGAAAGTGTAAAAAACTTCAACGGTCAAATTTCGCAATTGGCAGTACAAAGTAGTTTCTTAGACTATCTAGGAGATTATGTAAAAACAGATAGTAAAAATTTAACTGGCAATATTTCACCTGGAAGCATTTTAGTTAATGACCCACTTTTACAAAGTTTGGTTCTAAAGCTTAATGAATTAGAGAACAAGAAAAAATCTCAATCGAACCTATCTAAAGAAGACAACCCTTTGATGGTAAGTTTGAATACAGAGATTGCAACAACAAAAGCAGCATTATCAGAAAACATTAAGTCGTTAAAAAGCGGTATAAGTGCATCACTTAATGAATCGAAATTTCAAAGAAGTGAAATCGAAAACAAACTAAGACGACTACCTACTGCCCAGCGTGAATTACAAGGAATGTTAAGAGGTTCAAATATTAAGGAACAACTTTACTCCTACTTACTACAGAAAAAAGCAGAAACAGCAATTTTACTTGCCTCAACAACTGCCGACAATCGTGTAATTGATAACGCACGAACTTTTATAAAACCACTTAAGCCAATTAAGAGCTTAAGTTACACCATTGCTGTCATATTCGGATTAATTCTGCCTGCATTCTTTATCTACATTAGAACAGCTTTTAACGATCGCATCGCTGACCGTAATGACTTGGAAACAAGAACTAACATTCCAGTAATTGGTATGATTGGATTAAGCGCATCGAAATCAAGTTTGGTAGTAACTGAAAAACCTAATTCGCATATCTCTGAAGCATTCAGAACAATACGTACCAACTTACAATACTTCAATCAGGGAAATCAAAAAGCGACCATCCTAGTTACATCTTCCATTTCGTCAGAAGGAAAAAGTTTTACATCTGTAAACCTTGCATGTATGATGGCTTTGTCTGGACGTAAAACGGTTCTTGTAGGTTGCGACTTACGCAAGCCTAAAA
>CAMBYJ010000068.1 GCA_945872015.1 Chitinophaga pinensis
AACAAATGAGCAAAGCCTGTTTGTTCAGGATCTTCATCTCTTGCACCAACCATATACAAAATATTCATTGCTACAAGGGGCGTGCTTTTGTCCTCGTGAACAATTACTTTTAACCCATTGGACAATTCAAATTTTTCAAAATTTATCATAATTAATCGATACTTATTTCTTGTAATTTTTTCTTTTCAATAACAAACTCTTCCCACATTTCTTTCAGAATATTCGCAGCTGGTTTTATTCCTTTAAAATTAGCTGCCACCTGTCCGATTTCTAATTCTCCTTCCTGCATATCTCCTTCAAACATTCCTTTTTTTGCTCTCGCTCTTCCAAGTATTTCTTTTAGCTCTTCATTACTTGCACCTCGCTGTGTAGCTTCATCAACTTTCTGGTAAAATTCATTCTTGATTAGTCGGACTGGGGTAAGACTTTTTAAAGCTAATGCAGTATCGCCTTCATTCATATTTATGACTCTGTTTTTGAAAGCATCGTTAGCCGATGATTCTTCACTCGCCACGAACCTTGTTCCAACTTGTACTCCTTCAGCGCCTAAAGCAAAGCATGCAAGCATCGCTCGTCCGTCAGCAATTCCTCCAGCTGCAATTAGAGGTAATTTAACTGCATCTCGAATAAGAGGTATTAAACAAAGTGTTGTTGTTTCCTCACGACCATTATGTCCACCAGCTTCAAATCCTTCAGCAACAATCGCATCAACACCAGCGGCTTCTGCTTTCAATGCAAATTTTGTATTGGCAATTACATGTACCACTTTAATTCCATGTGATTTTAAATGATTAGTCCATGTTGCAGGATTACCAGCAGAGGTAAATACTATTGGAACTTTTTCTTCGATGATGATAGCAATATGTTCATCGATATTTGGGTATAACAACGGAAGATTAACAGCGAAATTGTTTTTTGTTGCTGATTTACACTTCTGAATATGCTCTCTTAGAACATCTGGATACATCGACCCTGCGCCGATAATTCCTAATCCACCAGCATTACTAACGGCTGCGGCTAAACGCCATCCACTGCACCATATCATTCCTGCCTGAATGATAGGATACTGAATATTGAATAATTCGGTTATTCTATTTTTCATTTTTAAAAGAATATTTCTAATGTTGCTTTTACTCTTGCGCCCATTTCCCGTATTAAAAACCACGTTGGCTCTCGTTTCGGCCATCCCTCTGCGACGTATCCAACAGAGTTAATATTCATCTGTTTCGCCATCCAAAGCGCTCTGCAAAGATGTGCTTTTTGACTCACAATGATAACGGGCTCATATAAATATTTTTTGTTGAACATTTTCAAGGATGCATAGGTGTCTTTGCTGTCAGAATCTAACATAATTAGCGTGTCTTTGACTCCTTTAGTCAGTAATTCCTTTTTTAAATCGTTCGCTTCATCGTAATGATTGCCGTCTGAAATTCCGCTAATAATAATTTTACAATTGGGATACGATTGACGTAGTTTTACCACCGCTTCAACTCTTCCATTGAAGAAATAGTTTGGTCGCTTTCCCATTCGGTATTCTTTACCAGCTCCTAAAACTAATACATAACGGTTTTTTAGTTGGGCTGTATTCTCTTGAACAATCATTTTATTGCCAACATGAGAAATCCACCAATAATTACAAAGTATTAGTACAATAGGAAGTAGCAGTATGAGGAAAAAGATTTTTAAAAACTTCATTTAACAAATGTAAGGTTTGACTACAACAACTAGTCTTAGGTTCTTCTCTATTTTTGAACAATAACACTGTTTTTTATCGTTAATAAAGAATGTTGTTTAATGCTATTTTGCATAGTTGATTTTTATATTTTTAACCCTGACAAATGAAAATAATTATACCGGTTGCGGGGATTGGCAGTAAGTTGCGACCGCATACACATACTCAACCTAAAGCATTGGTGCCTGTTGCAGGTAAGCCAATTCTTTCCCATATTGTTGATTATCTCGTGGATGGCGGGTATAAGGAGTTTATTTTTATTGTTGGATATCTTGGAGATAAGATTGAAGATTATGTTAAGAATAAATATCCTCATCTAAAATCTTCTTTTGTTATTCAGGAGCCTCGCGAAGGAACAGGTCAGGCTGTTTGGATGGCCAAAGATTTAGTCAATGATGGCGACGAATTGCTGATTGTTTTAGGAGATACTATTATCGATTATGATTTGCACGCTATCGTAACGTCTCCTTGTTCTTCTTTGGGAATTAAAAAAGTAGATGACCCTCGTCAGTTTGGAGTTGCAGAAATAGATGATCAGGGTTTTATCAAAAAGCTTGAAGAAAAACCATTGATTCCAAAATCAAATTTAGCATTGGTAGGTATCTATTATATCAAAAACGGATTTTTACTAATGGAAGCATTAGACCATTTAATTAAAAATGATATCCGCCACAATGATGAATTTAATTTAACATTGGGTATTCAACGAATGGTACAGGCGGGAGAGAAGTTTTCTACTTTTCAAGTTGGAAACTGGTTCGATTGCGGAGGTAAAAATAATCTGCTTGAGACTAACGCTACTTTGTTAAGTTACGACAAAAATATTTCCAATAAAAAATACAATTATAGCAATACCATCATTATTCATCCAGTTAGTATTGCCCCTAATTGTGATATCAGTGATTCAATTATAGGACCGAATGTATCAATTGGAGATAATACCATCATCCGACATTCAATTTTAAGTAATTCAATCATTGGTTCATATTCTCAGTTAGAGTCGGCTATTTTGCATGAAAGTGTAATTGGAAGTGATGCTTATCTTAAAGGACTTAGCCAGAGTTTGAATATTGGAGATAGTACAGAAATTGATTTTAGTTAATACATAACAGTTATGATAAAGAAAGACACTCAGATTTTTAATCTGATCACAAAAGAGTTAAAACGTCAGCGTCACGGAATTGAATTGATTGCCTCTGAAAATTTTGTTTCCAAACAAGTAATGCAGGCAGCTGGTTCATGCTTAACAAATAAATATGCTGAAGGACTTCCAGGCAAACGCTATTACGGAGGATGTGAAATTGTTGATCAGATAGAGCAAATTGCAATTGATCGTGCAAAGGAATTATTCGGAGCTGTTTGGGCGAATGTCCAGCCACATTCAGGTGCTCAAGCGAATGCTGCAGTGATGCTTGCTATATTAAATCCTGGTGATAAAATTATGGGATTTGATTTATCGCATGGTGGACATTTAACACATGGTTCTTCTGTTAATTATTCAGGTAAGTTATACAAACCATGTTTCTATGGAGTGGAAAAGGAAACTGGTCTAATTAACTATGACAAAGTAGAAAAGCTTGCAAAGAAAGAGCTTCCTAAATTAATTATTTGCGGTGCTTCGGCTTATTCTCGCGATTGGGATTATGTACGCTTGCGTAAAATTGCAGATAAAGTAGGTGCGTTACTGTTAGGAGATATTTCGCATCCTTCGGGATTAATTGCAAAAGGAATTTTGAATGATCCAATTCCACATTGTCATATTGTAACTACTACTACGCATAAAACACTTCGTGGTCCTCGTGGTGGTTTGATTATGATGGGTAAAGACTTTCCAAATCCGTTTGGCATCACAACGCCTAAAGGTGAAATCAGATCGATGAGTAGTTTGTTAGATGCTGCTGTTTTTCCAGGAATTCAAGGTGGACCGTTAGAGCATGTTATTGCAGCTAAAGCGGTAGCTTTCGGAGAAGCATTAACCGATGAGTATTTGAAATATACGATTCAGGTAGTTAAGAATGCGCAAGCAATGGCTAAAGCATTTACTGACTTAGGATACCAAATTGTTTCAGGCGGAACTGATAATCACTTAATGTTGATAGATCTTCGCAATAAAAATATTACGGGACGTGAAGCAGAAAATGCGTTGGTGAAAGCAGATATAACTATCAACAAAAACATGGTGCCTTATGATGATAAGAGTCCGTTTGTAACATCGGGTATTCGTATTGGGACTCCTGCAATTACATCTCGCGGAATGAAAGAAACACACATGAAGAAAATCGTTACGTTAATTGATAAAGTTTTAATGAATCATACTAACGAAAAAGTGATTGAGAAGGTGAGAGGAGATGTAAATACGTTCATGGATAAATTCCCACTATATTAGTAGTTCAAATGAAAAAAAATAATCTGATATTAAGTTCACTATTATTGATTGCTCAAATATCTTTTGGGCAATCAGGTGGATTATCAGCATTTAATTTTTTAAATTTTAATACTAGTGCTCGCGCTGCTGCCTTAGGTGGTAGTGCAATTGTTACTACTGCAGATGATGTATCGTTGATGGTTTATAATCCTGGGCAACTATTCTCTACAATCGACAAACAATTTTCTGTGAGTTTTGTAGGGTATGCTTCGGATATTTCCTACAGCGATTTTGTATATGCACAAAAGACAAAACGTTTCGGTATGATTGGAGGTTATGTACATAATGCAAATTATGGAACGTTTAATCAAACGGATGCTGCCGCAAATGTTATCGGAGAATTTAAGGCTTCTGATAATGCAATTGGACTAACATGGTCGAAGCAATTAGATAGTACTCTAAACTTAGGTGTTTCTGTGAAAGGAATATTTTCAAATCTTGGTTTAGGTAATACGTCCAATGCCATTGCTGCTGATTTCGGAATCAATTATTATCTCGCAAGAAAAAATTTATCTGCAGCTTTTGTAGTTCGAAATTTTGGATCACAATTAAAGAAGTTTGATGGTGGAACATCAGAACGATTACCATTGCAAATTCAATTAGGTGTTTCTAAGAAACTAACGAATGCGCCTTTCCGTTTTTCCTTAATTGGTCAACAGTTACAGAAGTATGATTTATCATACCTTAATCCGAATGAAAACGGAATTGACCCTCTAACAGGTGAAGAAAAAATACAAACCATCACTGCAGGAAATAAAATCATGCGTCATGTGATTATGAATGTGGAAGTATTGTTCTCTAAAAATTTTAATTTGCGTTTAGGTTATAATTTCCTTCGTAGAAATGAATTAACATTAACAGAGAAAAAAGGATTGTCTGGCTTTTCAATGGGATTAGGATTGAAGATTAGTGCGCTTCAGATTTCTTTTGCTAAGACACTTTATATGCCTTACGAAGGAAGTAATCATATTACTATTTCGAGTAATCTCAGCGACTTTAAAAAGAAGAGGACTAATTAAACTTCTTCATCGCGCGTCCCATCTCTCTTTTAGCTTCTGCCTTCTTCAACGTTTCGCGTTTGTCAAACAATTTCTTGCCTCGCGCTAAGCCTATCCTTAATTTGATTATTCCTCGTTCGTTTTCCTGAATGCTAATCGGAATAATGGTAACACCTTTCTCTCGTAATTTACTCTGGAATTTTGTTAATTGATGTCGGTGTAAAAGCAACTTTCGTTCTCTCTTTGCTTCGTGATTTGCATACGACCCATGTTCGTAAGGGGAGATATGCAGGTTTTTAAGCCACAATTCATCATTCTTAAAATAACAGAAAGAGTCGCTTAGATTGGCTTTGCCCTCACGAATGGCCTTTACTTCAGTACCAGTCAACTGAATACCAGCTTCAACCTCATCAGAAATGAAAAAGTTAAAACTCGCTCTGCGGTTAACGATATTGATAGTTTGTTTAATAGCCACAGCGCAAAGATAGTCAATCAGCGAACTACCAATATAGGAATGGTTAAATTATGTCGTACGGCATCAATGGTAGAACCAAAAATCAAGTCTTTAATTCCTTTGTGTCCATGCGCACCCATCACAAGTAAGTCAACATTGCACTCAATTGCAATGCGTGAAATTTCTTTGCGCGGTCGACCATAGCCCATTTTGATTTCACAGGTATATCCCCAGGACTCTATCTGCGATTTATATTTAGCTAAGTTCTCCTGATCAACTTCTGTTTCATAATCGCCTGCTTCTTTTCCTAACAACTGGGCATTGGCAGTCTCAGAAATATGAATCAAATAGTAAGTAGCATTTTTCCCTCCTTGTCGTAAGGCCTGCGGAATAACATTTAAATCGGCATCGGTGAAGTCTAACGCCAAGGCTACCCGTTGAGGATTCATAATGATGTTATCATCAATAACTAAATCTTTCTTATGTGGAAGATTTACAGTTCTATCAATTTTATCGGTGATTAACGGCGCAATACTTATATAAATCAATATCAAAACAGAAATCACAACAAATACCAATGATAAAATCACTTTGATATCTCCCCATCCACTTTCTAAAATCCACTGATGTAATTCGTTGCCAACCATCTTTAAGTTCAGTACAACAATTACTAATGCACAAAGCCAAGCAAGCGATTTTACTAATTTAGATATGACAAATTCTCCCATCTTTTCTTTGTCGCTTACAAAGTGAATGAGAGGTATAACTGCAAAGCCTAACTGAAGACTTAATATAACTTGTGAAAAGACGAGTAGGGGACCAGTAGCATCTTCGCCTGAAATATAAATAACAAATAAAGCTGGTACAATAGCAATCAATCTTGTTATTAATCTTCGTAACCATGGCGCAATTCTTAAATTCAAATAGCCTTCCATGACAATCTGTCCTGCGAGTGTACCTGTAATCGTAGAACTTTGTCCTGCACAAATCAAAGCAACAGCAAATAAAACCGGCGCAACAGTACTTCCTAATAGCGGTGTAAGTAATAAATGCGCTTGTCGAATGTCACTCACATCTTTTTGTCCATTCATAAAAAATGCTGTGGCCGCTACAACTAAAATCGACATATTTACAAAAAAGGCAATGTTCAATGCAATTGTGCTATCAAGGAAATTAAATTTTAATGCACGTTTGATTTCTTTAGGAGTACGCTCGATTTTTCTGGTTTGTACGAGAGAAGAATGCAAGTATAAATTATGTGGCATTACGGTAGCACCAATAATTGCAATAGCTATATAAAGTGCACCATCATCAGCAAATCCTGGTATAAATCCTCCTGCAATATTTGACATTTCAGGATTTGCTATAAACACTTGTGCAAAAAATGCAAGTCCGATAATAGCCACCAATGTTATGATAAATGCTTCAATCTTTCGAATTCCATAGTGCAATAAAAGAAGGAGAATAAATGTATCAAATGCACATATAATTACTCCCCAGAATAAAGGAATATGAAATAATAATTGAAGTCCGATTGCCATTCCTAATACCTCTGCTAAATCGCAGGCAGCAATGGCGATTTCAGCTAATACATATAAAAAATAGTTGATGTATTTTGGATACAACTCTCTCGATGCCTGGGCAAGATCACGACCGCGCACTATACCTAATCGAACACTTAAACTTTGTAAAAGCAATGCCATTAGATTCGATAATAACAAAACCCAGATTAATGAGTAGCCATATCTGCTGCCACCTTCAATGTCGGTAGCCCAGTTGCCTGGGTCCATATAACCAACACTTACTAAATAAGCAGGACCAATAAACGCGAAGAGTTTTTTACGAAAACTCATACTTGATTTTACATCAACAGAGCTATGGACTTCTGATAGTGATGCTTTATTTTGAGCTGACATATTTCTTGATTAATATGTTTTTTGAAACTTCTAGACTTAAATGAAATTTATCCTTGCTGACTTTCACGAGCATGCTTTTATCATAATCCATTATTTCGGCTATGCTTACCGTTACACCCGGTAATAATCCATATTTCCGAAGGTGTTTTAAAAATAAAGTGCTATGATCTGTTACACCGGTAATGATGTATTTCTCTCCTGCTTCTCCTGCTGAAAGATTAAACTTATCATGCGACTCCATTTTGCCCGTTTGATCGGGAATAGGGTCGCCATGCGGATCGAACTTTGGATGACCAAGAAATTTATCAAGTCGCTTAATTAACTCTTCGCTGCTTACATGTTCTAATTCCTCCGCCATATTATGCACCTCATCCCATTCAAATTCTAGGATGTTTGTTAAGAATACTTCCCATAAGCGATGTTTACGGATGATTCCTAAGGCTACTTTTTCACCCTTGCGTGTAATTTTTACGCCTTTATATTTTTCGTAATTGATCCATTCTTTGTCAGATAACTTACGTAGCATGTCTGTCACAGAAGCTGCCGTTGTTTCCATCGATGTCGCAATAGAAGAGGTATTTACACTCTTGGTTCCGGTATTCGAAAGGTGATAGATGGCTTTCAGGTAATTTTCTTCTGTTACAGTGGGCTGGTACATTATTTAATAACTCAAATTATAAGTTTAGACAAATCTAAAAATAGTATTCGAATTATCAAATAAAAAAAATGATTAATCTTGCAGTATGTATCGCAGTCTGATTCGCCCGCTATTATTT
>CAMBYJ010000069.1 GCA_945872015.1 Chitinophaga pinensis
CTAAAAACAAAGCTGACAAACAAAATGTAAGCAGGTTTAATTGCTTATGCGTTGCGATATCTTTTCTTCTTATAGCACGATATGAAAGAATTAAAAGAATTGTACAAGCTGCATTGATGATTGCATTTAGCTTAGGTAAAAACGTGGCAAAGGCAGGTAATACTTCCGGGCGCGGTAATACTTTTTGATTGAGAATTACAACCACTAAAAAAACCACCACAGATAATGAAAGTACAATTCGGAATACTGTTTTTTCTGAAAGATTTGAGAACATAAACTGTTTGTTTTTATTATTAGTACTTACTATTTGGCATACTCAAGTTTGAGCACCGCAATGTCTTCAATCAATCTGTTTACATCTAAAATATTAGTGCCGTCGTAGGTAAGCATATTCCCTTTCTTATCCCTTCCTGCGCGTATTCTACCTTCTTTATCAATTAGGGTAAACATTTCAGAATGTATAAAGTCTTCGGGACCACCATCACCTTCTCCAGCAACCAGATAATACGAATTACGTGCTAAATCGTATATCGTTTTTTTATCACCGGTTAGAAAGAACCACTTATTTGTGATGGCCTTATGCTGTGAGGCATACTCTTTAAGAACTAATGGAGTATCGTGTTCAGGATCTACCGTATATGAAACAATAACAACACTTGTGTCTTTTTCAAACGCATGCTGAACACGCATCATTTCACTAGACATTTTAGGACAGATAGTTCCGCATGTTGTAAAGAAAAAATTCGCGACATGAATTTTACCTCTAAAAATGGTATCACTTACCTGGCTACTATCTTGATCTAAAAGCGAAAAACCGCTGATGGTGTGATAAACAGTATCGTTTACCTGACGCCCATCAACGGTTTTTGATTGTATTTCAATCGGACCTAAAATTTCGAGCGGTTTAAAACTGTTTTTCCCTGTTTGCAGATAAATATATGCGATGGAAGGGATAACTAATAACCCGAATAAGATCCAGAATTTTTTCACTATTATTTAAAGATCAAATCCCAAACATTTAAGTAATTCGCTTCTGTCAACGACATTGCAATTAGATAAACAATTAGAATAAATGGTAAAAGAATACAATATGCCAATGATAATTTCTCATGCTTCAAGTGCATAAAGAAAGCAACAATAAAATAAGCTTTTACAATTGTTAAAACAATGAAAATTACCATTAACAATTCTTTTGAAAGACTTGTGAAAGCAATTGCTACCTCACCAATTGTAATGAATAATAAGATCCAGAATGTTTTCCAGATAACAGAACGATTTTTAGGATCGTAGTGCTCAGGGACAAACTGATTATGAATATCGCCAGTATAATAACCGTGCATTTCGTGATTATGATGTTCGCTCATGACTAATTTCTTTTTTTAGATAATGATTGATTAAACAAGATAGAAGAAGGTAAATACGAATACCCATACTAAATCGACAAAATGCCAATAAAGTCCTGTCTTTTCTATATGCTCGTAATGGCCTCGGCGAGAATAAACTCCGCTTAATACATTAAAGAATATAATTAGGTTAATTACAACCCCACTAAATACGTGGAAACCGTGGAAACCTGTAATAAAGAAGAAGAAATCTGCAAATAGCGGATGTCCGTATTCGTTATTAACCAAATTAGCACCTTTGATTGGTTTAGAAATCGATTTAATCCTTTCAACCTCTGCCTTATCTGAAATTACTTTGTGATCAGGTGAAATCAAGGCCCAATCAGGAATTGCAGTATGTGCATGTCCTCCTTCGTGTAAACTTGGAGCATTTTCAGGGAAGCGATAAAACTCGCCCATATTCGTAATTAATGCCCCTTTAGGAGTACCTGTAATGAAATTATACCACTCCCAAGCCTGAGAACCTACGAACATAAATCCGCCGATAATGGTTAAACCCATCCAAATAGCAACACTACGGTTATCTCTTCTATGTCCAGCATCAACTGCTAAAACCATTGTTACCGAGCTCATGATTAGGATGAAAGTCATTAAACCTACATACGCTAATGGTAAGTGATCGTGAACAAACGGGAAATGCGTAAATACATCATTCGCAGTAGGCCATACCTGAGCATGACGGTGACGAAACGCGCCATACGCAATAATTAAACTAGAGAATGTAAATGCATCCGACACAAGGAAGAACCACATCATCATTTTTCCCCAGCTGATTCCAAATGGAGAAACTCCCCCACCCCAAGCTTTGGAGTTAGAGTTTTCGTTGTTAAGTGTAGCTTCTGCAGCCATACGGTAGTTAGAGTGTTTTAAAGATTATCTAAGTTTTATCTAAAGAGCGCCAAAAATACAAATAAAATCAACCAAAGAAAATCTAAAAAGTGCCAATATATGGCACAAAGTGAAATTCCCAGATAATTTTTCGAAGAATAGCGATTCTTTTTCGCTTTATAAGTTGTTACGAGCATACTAATCACCCCGAAAGCTAAATGGCCAAGGTGCAATCCCGACATTGCATAAAAGAATGATTCCGATGGATTTCCGCCAGAAAAATGGATGTTATTAGCAACTAATTGATTCCATCCAACAAACTGACAAATAACGAAGATCAATCCTAATGCTAGAGTAAACGTTAAATATTGGTAGGACTTTTTATTATCATCCTTTCTGATTGCCGACTTAGATAATTCCATTGTCAAGCTGCTTAAAAGAATGACCACCGTTGAAACATAAAACATTGATGGGATTTCAAATACCAACCAATTTCCCTCTGCTTGACGAACAATGTAACCCGACATCAAAGCAGCAAAAAACATGATGATACCTGCTAATGCTATCCACAATAATATTTTTTGTGTAGGAATCATTGGTTCTGATCCGTTTGTGTTTTGTGTGATTGTATTTTCCATAGTTAACCT
Organism: Chitinophaga pinensis; assembly: GCA_945872015.1. Taxonomy (GTDB): domain Bacteria; phylum Bacteroidota; class Bacteroidia; order AKYH767-A; family OLB10; genus CAINEC01. Next base: position 2,879 of record CAMBYJ010000069.1, read on the forward strand.
ATTTTATCAATTACCATTGCTATTTGAACCACCGGAAGATAAAAGAATGACCCGTACATTAATTTTCTGGCCGACTCAATTGTGCAATCTCTATATAGCTGCACTGCCTGAAACAGAAAGTAAAATGTAACTGCAAGCATAAGCACTAACGAAAGCCATCCTGAAATACCAAACACCCATGGCATAACTGCAACAGGAATTAGACTAATCGTGTATAGAACAGTTTGCATCGCTGATCCTTTATCTCTTTTGCCCGTAGGCAATAAATTAAATCCAGCTTTTTTATAGTCGTCGTCCAACACCCATGCAATTGCCCAAAAGTGAGGAAACTGCCATAAAAACTGAATTGCAAATAATAACAAAGCAGCCGTATTAAAGTTTCCTGTTGCTGCAACCCAACCTAACAAAGGCGGAATAGCACCAGGTATTGCTCCAATAAAAACTGCTATGGGCGACTTGCGCTTCATAGGAGTATAGACTAACGTATAAAGTAGAATAGCTAACAGTCCTAATATTGCACTGGCCAAGTTTGTATAATACCATAAAATAAAGACACCTACTACTCCTGTAATAATACAAACTAATAAGGCTTCATTAACGCCCATTCTGTTAGATGGTAATGGTCTTGTTTTAGTTCTGTCCATTAATTTATCAAGCTCTCTTTCCATCACCTGATTAAATCCGTTGGCAGAGCCAGTCACTAAAAAACCACCTAAAATCAACCATCCCATTTTAACAAAATCAACATCACCAGGGGCCGTCATAAATGCCATTGCAGCAGAAAAAACCACCAATGTAGCCAGCCTCATTTTTGTGAGCTGTGAATAATCGCGAAGTTTTAGTTTTAGATCCAAGGTATTTGATGCAGGCATCGTGTTTTCCATGCGAGCGCAAATGTAACTTAAACCAATCTATTTACAAGTTGAAATGAGTCTAAATTATCAGAGATTTTTACTGAACCAATAAATTACACCCACGCAAATCTGCATTATCAAAACGACCAACTATTTCAAACTGATTATCAGAATGAATTTTACCCAAATCTTGCGTTGAAATAAAAGAACATGAAAAATAATTTACTAAGTCAATAATGTTAACCCCTCCAGTTACACCATCTTTTACTAGTTGCTTTGGATCATTTATTTCCCTAACATTTATTCTCATCCAAGGTGGACATTTAAACAAACCATCTCCTTTAGAATAAGCTTGTGATAATAACTCTGTCATTCCATATTCTGAATGAATTTTTTCTACCCCAAAGCCATTGTTCAAAATTTGATGTAATTCTTCGCGAACAATTTCCTTTCTTCTGCCCTTCATGCCTCCTGTTTCCATCACAATTAATTCTGGAAAATCTACCGAAAAATTTTCAGCCATATCTAATAACGCAAATGTAACTCCGATCAGAATTGTTTTTTGTTGCTGCTTTTTCAATTGTTCAAGTAACTGCTGCAAGTCGGAATATTGATTTAAATAAAATCCTGAATCAGGATGATTGCTTTTCTTAATCAGCTGATCAACCATATAGACCAAACTAGATCCGCTTCTTTCTAAATAAGCGGGCAATAATCCAATGATACAATAGTCATGAACGGGCCCATAAAACATTTCAAAGCACCGATTAAAACTCTGTTCATACAAATCAACTTTTGCAACCTGATGCTGTGAGGTAATCATGCCAGTTGTACCACTACTCGTAAAAACAATCTCTGGCTTTTGATCAGAAGAAATAATGGACTTAGATTTAAAAACAGATACAGGTAGAAATGGTATTTGAGAATAGTGCTGAACTTCCATAGGATTAACACCTAAAAGTTGAACATATTGCTGATAAACTAAAACGTTTTCCACCTGATACCGAAAAGTAGCCAATGCACAGTCATTAAATTCATCCTCTGATGAAATAGTAAAACAGTTTTCAGGTTGGTAGCTCATTCCAATGGCGAAGTTACAATAAGTATTGTTTGAATTAAATTTACACGAAAGTGAACCAAACACAAATTGCGTTGTTTAACTTTGCAAACTACTTTGACTACTTATGACACCGATTAATATTTACGCTGAGCTTACGCCCAATCCTAACAGTATGAAATTCGTAGCTAACATTAACCTGCTCGAAGGTGGTGTTGTAGAATACGATTCGAAAGAAGCAGCAGTGAATTGTCCGATGGCTGTTTCACTATTTTCGTTCAGTGGAATTAACAAAGTTTTTATCACCACTAATTTCATTACTTTAAATAAAGAATCCGATGTTGACTGGTTTGATGTTACCAATATCATCCGAGAATTTATTCGTGGTTATTTAATGTCGGGCGAACCTTTGTTTATCGGTTCTCCATTTGATGAAAATCATGTTCCTGCATCAACAAAAAAAGTAGATATTAAAGTAAGTGCAGTTGCAACAGAAACGAAAGAAAGACCAACTATTCCATCATCGCCTGAACTAGAAAAAAAGATTACTGAACTTTTAGAAGAATATGTGAAGCCAGCTGTAGAAAGTGATGGTGGGGCTATTCATTTTAAATCGTTTGAAAACGGAACTGTAAGTGTTGTTTTAAAAGGTGCCTGCAGTGGCTGTCCTTCTTCAACTGTAACATTAAAATCGGGAATTGAAAACTTATTAAAGCAAATGCTTCCTGAAGTACACGAAGTAATTGCGGTTGCAGAATAATTTATTTGCTGCACAGCATATCAAAGTGACAACCTGATAAGTTATCATCATCCTTGATAAAACATTTTTTGTCGGAGCGATAAAAGGTTTTATATCCATACCCTTTTAAAATATCGATAAGCGCTCTTGCACTACTTCCATTATTTTTCAGAAAGGCATCATCCGTTTCCATTAAAATTTTTGCATTACTACTTGTCAAGATATTTGATGCTCCTTTCAACACGAAACCTTCAAACCCTTCAACATCCATTTTAATTAGATCAACATGTTGAATGTTTCTACTATTTAACACATCATCTAATCGTTCAATTTTTACTTCTTTATAAGGATGATCTAATTCTTCGAGCACAATCCTATTCATACCCGAATTATTATCCATCAGCTCATAAATTTTTAAAGTTGATGGACTCTCTCCCAACCCAATATTCAAACATAAAATATTACTAAAATTATTTCTTCCGAAATTATCTTGTGCTCGTTGAAATGTTATAGGGTGAGGCTCAAAGGCAATAATTTGGGCTTTCGGATTTTTACTTGCAAAACGCAAAGCTGTCCAGCCAATATTAGCACCAATATCAAGTATCACATTTGCATTTTTAGCTTCTTCAAAAAATAGTTCCAATGAATGATCATGGTAGTTGTAAAAAATATAATGATCTACCGTATCACATAAATCTAATTTAAAGCTAATTCCATTACGATTTACTTCGCGAATGCTTCCCTTTTGATACAAGTATGGAGGTGGGATTAACTTACCTGCAAAATCTGACAAGAATGTTGTGTTAAGATACGATAACAAATTTTCAAAAACAGTAAGCTTAAATAACCTTCTAAAGAAATTCAAAATAGTTGTTTTAACGCTTATATGATAACCCTGACTCATAACAAAACAAATGTATCAATATTTATAACATCGATATACTAAAATCAATAATGGCCCTTTTTCAAGAGCCATTATTTTTATTATACACCTAATAATACTTTCAGTGGGTCAGCCCCTCCTGTCATTAGTTTAATAGGATCTTCGATCATTTGTTTAACCTTCACTAAAAACCCTACTGACTCTCGTCCATCAATAATACGATGATCATAGGAAAGCGCCAAATACATAATTGGTCGTACTTCTACTTTTCCATTCACTACTACTGCGCGCTCAACAATATTATGCATACCTAAGATTGCGCTTTGAGGAGGATTAATAATTGGAGTTGACATCATTGACCCAAATACACCGCCGTTAGTAATTGTAAATGTACCGCCATTCATATCATCAACAGTAATTTTTCCGTCGCGTGCTTTAGATGCAAGCGCGGCAATTGTCGATTCAATTTCTGCAAGGGTTAATACCTCAGCGTTACGAATAACCGGCACCATCAATCCTTTAGGAGCACTAACTGCAATACCAACATCGCAGTAGTTATGATATACAATTTCTTCTCCGTCAATTTGTGCATTCACAGCAGGGAATGCTTGAAGTGCTTCTGTAACTGCCTTTGTAAAGAAACTCATGAAGCCTAATCCAATTCCATGTTTTTCTTTGAACGCATCTTTGTATTGCTTTCTTAAATTCATTACCGCACTCATATCTACTTCGTTGAAAGTAGTTAGCATAGCAGTATTACGCTTTACTGAAACTAATCGCTCAGAAACTTTCTTGCGCAGCATAGTCATTTTTTCGCGCTTCTGATCGCGAGATATTTCATGTGTTGGCATTGCTAAACGTGGTGTACCATTCTTCATTGCATTGACAACATCACCTTTCGTAATTCTTCCATCTTTTCCTGACGATGCAACTTGATTTGGAGCGATATTATTTTCGTCCATCATCTTTTTAGCTGCTACACTTGGATGTCCGTTAGCATATGAATCCTTTGCGCCTGCAGCAACAGCTGCTACTGGAGCCGCTACCGTTTCAGCCTTTGCAGGCTCTGCTTTCTTGGCTTCTTTCTTTGCAGGAGCTTTTGCAGATGTATCGATGGAAGCAACCACTGTTCCTACAGCGATTGTTTCACCTTCTTTGGCTAATGTTTTTAAAACACCATCTGCTTCGGCAACCAATGTTAGTGTTGCTTTATCAGAATCAATTTCTGCAATCTCTTCGTCTTTCTCTACGTAATCGCCATCGTTTTTAATCCAACGTGCAATTTGTACTTCACTGATTGACTCACCTGGAGAAGGAACTTTTATTTCTACTGCCATAATATTTTTGTTTTCGTAGGTGCGCTACGTTATAATTTAAATTAATACGGGTATTTCTGATTTTGCAAATGCTTTTTCGATAAGTGCATGCTGTTCTTTATCATGTTGCTTATGTGAACCTGTTGCAGGACTCGCGCTTGCTTCACGAGCAATAACTTTCAACTCTACGTTCGTCCATGTGCGCAATAGATATGACCATGCACCCATGTTTTCAGGTTCTTCTTGAAGCCACACGAACTCTGTTGCATTTTTATATTTCGCCACAATTGCATCTAACTGCTTTTGCGGGAATGGATATAACTGTTCAACACGTACTACTGCTACTCCACTTTCTTTATCTGACTCCTGACGGTCTAGTAAATCATAGTACACTTTGCCAGAGCAGAAAACTACTCTGCGTGTTGATTTTGCAGTAGCTTTAGCATCATCAATTACTTCCTGAAAACCACCTTTTGTTAAGTCAGCAATTTCAGAAACGCATTTTGGATGACGCAATAAACTCTTAGGTGTAAA
>CAMBYJ010000070.1 GCA_945872015.1 Chitinophaga pinensis
AGGAAATTCATTGAGTTGGCAACCGATAGTATCACCTTCTAATGCTTTAACATTAAATACATGGGCACATGTAGCTGCTAGCTTTGACGGTGACTCATCAAAACTTTTTGTTAACGGAATACAAGTAGCATCTCAATATTTCCGTGGAACTATGAAGCCTAATACCTCTTATCCGATGCGTATTGGTCGTTTGAGTGATGCTGTTCAGACAGATACAAGATCATTTAACGGACAAATTGACGAAGTGCGAATTTGGAATATTGCTAAACCTCAATCAGAAATTTTAGCAGGATATAATCGTCATATTTCCCCGACTTCAAACGGTTTAGTAGGTTATTGGAATTTTAATATTGCTTCTGGAACAACAGTTCCTGATCAGACTAGCAGTGGAAATACTGGAACTTTTAATACCATAACATTATCAACGAATGTTCCTTTTTATTGGTCTACTACACTGCCTGTTATCACCGCAAATGGATTGAATCTTTCATCTACGTCTGCTTTTACTTATCAATGGAACTATAATGGTCAGCCGATAGCGAATGCTACTACACAAAATTACACAGTAGCGCAAAATGGAACTTATACAGTTTCTATTACAGACTCTATTGGTTGTCCTGCTATTTCAAATCCTGTAATCATTAACACAGTAGGTATACAGGACCTTGACAATTCACAACAGATTAAGCTCTATAACGGTGACGGCTTTATCCGAATTGATGCAAACAACGGCGTTGACCTAAAAAATATTTGCTTATACAATTGCGGAGGTGCAATGATGGAAGAATTGAAAAATCCAACAAACAGCAACATAATTAATACGGATAGAATTATACCGGGAGTTTACATTGTAATGGTAATGACGGAAAATGAAATTTACCGAAGTAAAATATTTATCAAGTAAAAAATTAAAGGTGTCGCGAGGCACCTTTTTTTATATGCATTACATTTGCAGAATGAAAAAAGTAATTGTATTATTCTTATTCTGTTTTATATTTATTGGCAGTCATGCACAATATACTTGCATCGAAATTAAATGTGATTGCGATAATCAATCGTGTGATACAATTTCGATTTCAACTTACAATCGCCAAGAACAATTAACAAAAAAGGTTAAATTTTCAAAAATCCCTACGGAGCCTACACTATACATTATGTATGATTACAATTCCAACGGACAATTAACGAGAAAAGTAGCTCGTAATAAACAAGGGGATTTAATCTGGTTTAATAAATTGTATTATCAGTATAACAAGACACTATTTGCAGACACGTTATTCAAAGCAGACTCTACAATGAAAATTGCATTTCTTCATGTAAAAGACACTGCATCGCGAAGTAAAGTTGTGTATTGGTCATTTGCCGGTGATACTGTTCCAAGTGTAGAGCAGCGAATTGTGTTAGACACTTTAGGAAATGAATTTTTAAATACTACTTGTTATAGTCCGAATGATTGCATCACTTATAAATCATTTTACAAAGGGAAAACAAAAACGAATACCGAAGTCTGGGTATTAAAAAGTGAGAACCCTGTACCGACTTTAACAGAGCTGGAAGAATATATTTTAGATGATAGTAATCGGTGGAGAGCGATGAGTAAACTCAGCGGTGACGGTCAATGTAAAGAACATTACTTTTACATCAACACAGACGACGAAGTAAAGAAATAGTTCACTGACTATCGCGTGGACCTCTTTTATAAATTATCAAACCATTTAAAAAGTTTCGCAGAAGCTGATCGCCACATTTTTGATAATTCGGATGATCCTCTTTACGAAACAACGCACTAAGTTCAGTTTTTGAAACTTCGAAATCGCTGAGCTTTAAGATTTCAATAATATCATCATCGCGAAGCTCAAGCGCAACACGAAGCTTTTTAAGAATGTCGTTATTAGTTAGCATAGCAGCAACAAAAGTATTAAAACACGTCAATAATCTGGTAACTGCGCTTATTGAAAGTAAAAGTATATCCTGCACCTTTCCCATAAATTTCCTTTAAAAGAGGACCGTTAGGCGGTACAATATTGATTAAAGTATTATCAATTGAAAGGCGGTCTGAAATTTCGGCTATATACAATACAAGGTCATTCATTACCACCACAGCACCTGTCTGCACTTTATCGTAAAGAATATCGGGCTTAATCATATGCAATAACGTTAAATCCTCCATTGCCTTTTTTCGCTGGGCTCCGTAAATCAACAATGTCTGATTAGCATTTTCACGGGAGGTTTCGTGCTTATCTCCCGCAGAACTTTTATCGTTCGATTCAACAGCATCTTTAATTGAAGCTACGGAATTGCTTAAATCCTCTATTTGCTCTTTCTTAATGGAAAAACAATGGTTTAAAAGTGTTGATTTGAGCTCTCTTTTAGCTTCCTCATTAAGACTTAAAAGTGGGTTCATATTGCAAAACTAACAAACTAATTCAAAGTATATTTGTTTAATACAGTTATTGAATAAACAACTAGATTTGTAACACACGCAAAACTAAATAGATGAAAAAATTAAATTTTTTGTTAGCACTTATTTTGGGGATGATAAGTGGGGTAACGGCTCAAACTACCAATAGTCTTTATGGAATAGTTCGCAAAAACTATTATACCAATCAAACATTTGATTCTGCTACTGTTCAATTAGGAAGTATTAACACGACTAATGGTTTTGTATCCAACATAGGTAATAACACTTACCAGATGGGAATTAATTTGACTGGTGCAGCTTTGAATCCTTATGATTCTACCTACATATTTATTGGATCAGGGGGTAATATTAATACACTTCACTTGGGTAGTGGGCAAATGATCAATCAAGCCACAGTTAACAATCCAGTAGCAATAAGTTATTTCGATAATTTTCGTTTTTGCAACGGAGATAGCACCATGTATGGACTTGCTCGAAGAAATTATTTTGATTCGACATTAAACATTACAGTAGGACAATTATTACTTGCAAAAATAAATACGAATACAGGAACAATTACGCAGATATCTCCTAATTCAATTGGACAATCCTATGCATTGGCAGGAAGTGCAATTGATCCTTACCAAATGATTTATTATTATTCTACAGGTTCTAATCTGGTAGGCGTTGACATGTATTCAGGTACTGTTTATTCCAACACACCAATGCAACTACCTAATTACAGTAACTTTGATAACTTTACTTATAGCTGTGCAGATACGGCACTTTATGGTTTGGTAAGATCAAATTATTATAGTACTGTAGTTCCATTTCAGTTAGACTCATCAACAGTTCGATTGGGGAAAATCAACCCAGCAACTGGTGCAATTACTATTCTATCTCCTTCATCACTATTTGGTGGAGGTTATTCGTTAAATGCAGGGTCGGCAATTGACCCCAACACTATGACCTATTACTACAGCACTGGAACCTACCTAGTTGGAGCGTCGTTGTATAATGGCCAACAAAATAGCATTGACTCCATTCAATTTGCTGATGGAAGTTATTTTGACTTGATGCGTAATTTTGATAATTGTCTTGCGATAAATATTATACGTACAAACAATAGTACTGGGGTATCTGAAATAAATCAAGATAACATTAGCATTGCACCAAATCCAGCAATTTCTGAAATCAGTATTAAAAGTGAAGAAATGTTTTCTCAAATCAACATTTACAGCACACAAGGAAATATCGTTTATACCGAACAATTAAACGCAAACGAATCTTCTATTTCAATTAATGAATTAAATGAAGGTCTTTATATTGTTCAGATTAGACTATCTAATGGTAAAACGATAATCAAGAGGATCATCAAGCAATAAAAGTATAATTTAAGAATACCAAAATCAGTTCAACTTTTTCCTTTTCTTGCCTTTAGCAGTCGCAAGAAAATTATCACCTGTAATTACACTCTTCCCTGTTTTGGTTTCAAATTCAACTCGAGCCTTCTTTGCAATTGCTCCACCTTTTTTACTGGCCTTTGCATTTTGAACCAAGCCATTTGCATTTATCTTTTCGGAAATAAAATTAGCTGCCATCTCTGCCAAGGATGAAAAAATTAATTCTGTTTCGCTCATATGATCGCGCAAATTTTGGGACTTTAATCCCTTTAGTTCCTTATGCTTATTTATTGTCAAATCTGTCCACTCTTGATGAATAATGTTCGTTAAAAAAGCAAATTCGTTATAACTTTCTACACCATTGGATTTCCAAAAATCTGTCAGCCTATCTCGAATCTCTTGACCTGCCATGCGCTGTTGTATCCATTTCTCACTTCTACCCTTTTTTCGCCAATTTTCTCGAGCTCTTTCTATACTTAACCCAGGGTTTTGAATTTCTTTCAATCGTTCATGGCCTACCTTTGCCAACCATAATTTAAATGGTTCTGCCTTTGAGGAAGGTATTGCTTGCACTAATCTTAATACATTTTCTGTATTACCTGCTAAAGTCTTTCTAGATTTTCCATTAGAAGACATCGCTACCTGGGGACAATTTGTCCCTATGTAGGAATTCAAATCTTCATCCCTCTTTCTCATTTTTTTGAGATAATCAGTTGGATTAACTGAATCAGTTAAAGCGCCAACAATATCTACTAATGAAAAATACCAAGATTCATTTTTAGCATCGTAATATCTACGAATACTCTTCTCTTCAAAAACAGATAATTCTTTACTCATATTTAAAAAACATTTTAATGTAATCACTTACGAATTAAGTAACCTAATCAATGATTTTATGCAAATTAAAATTTACTAATCGCTGTTTGATTACTTGAAAAACGGTGACCAAAATTAAATCATAAAAAAAACAAATGTTAATTAAGCACTCAAAAAAGCTTGATTTGTTGATAAAATGCTAATTGATGCGTGAAATTTAAATCGATTTAAAAAAGCTCCAACTGCTGTTCTTTTAATTGAAACGATTTGCGATGATAAGGGGTTAATCCGTATTGCATAATAGCCTTCACATGCACTTCTGTCCCATAGGCTTTATTGCGATCCCACGCATATTGCGGAAATTCAGCATGTAGCTTTTTCATCAATTCATCGCGATGTGTTTTAGCTAAAATAGATGCGGCAGCAATCGATAGATAAAGTCCATCGCCTTTAACAATGGTTTTATGCTCTGTAGTTTTATATTTTTTAAAACGATTACCATCTATCAGCAAAAGTTCTGGTTGCACGTTTAAACCTCCAATCGCTTTGTGCATGGCTTTGTAAGTAGCATTTAAAATATTGATGCGGTCAATTTCTGGAGCATCGATCATAGCTACCGACCATGCTAATGATTCCTTTTCAATTAATACACGCAAATTATCACGCATCGTTTCAGGAAGTTTCTTCGAATCATTCAATACATCATACCACTCTAGTTTTACTTTTGGAGGAAGAATAACTGCAGCAGCTACAACAGGTCCAGCTAAACAACCACGACCTGCTTCATCTACTCCAGCTTCGATTAATTCTTTGTTATAATGTAGGGCTAACATTTATCTGTATTTGCTAATTACTCTCCGAAATTGGTTTATTTTTGTACAAGAATCAAGTCATGCAAAAGAAATTTATCACCAACCTGGCATTTTTGCTTTTCCTTAATTTGCTCATTAAGCCATTTTGGATTCTTGGAATTGACAGAGCCGTTCAAAATACTGTTGGTGCTGAGTCTTATGGTATCTATTCAGCCCTGTTCAATCTTAGCTTTTTATTCAACATTATTTTGGATGTAGGTATTACTAATTACAACAATAGAAATATTGCTATGCATAATCATCTGCTCGAAAAACATTTGAGTGGAATCATTATGCTACGATTGGTACTAGCACTAGCATACACAGTAATCAGCTTAAGTATAGCCTGGATATTAGGATATCAGGGAGTACAGCTTGGGATATTATTAGTGATGTTGATTAATCAGGCCTTAATATCTTTTATACTTTACCTGAGATCAAACATTGCTGGACTACAATTATTCAAAATAGATAGCATGATATCGGTGCTGGACAGAGCGATAATGATTATCCTTTGTTCATTGTTAATATGGGGACATGTAGCTGGTGACGAATTTAAAATTGAGTGGTTTGTATGGGCACAAACATTGGCTTATGTAATTACGGCCGCTATAACATTTCTCATTGTTGCAAAAAAAGCAAAACTTCGTAAGCTACAATGGAATCCCACCTTTTTCTATATTGTTTTAAAACATAGTTATCCGTTTGCGATTTTAATTTTACTCATGACATTTTATAACCGTATTGATTCGGTTATGATAGAACGTTTACTTCCTAATGGCGCTGAACAAGCAGGCATCTATGCGCAGAGCTACCGACTGCTAGATGCGTCAAATATGATCGCGTATTTATTCAGCGGATTATTGTTGCCTATGTTTTCGCATATGATTAAAAAGAAGCAACCGCTTCAGGAATTAGCGGAACTATCCTTTTCTTTTATTGCGATTCCCGCTATTGCACTTATTGCATTTTGCTTTTATTTCAGTCATGATATAATGAGCCTGCTCTATAATGCACACGTTGACGCGTCTGCCGCTGTCTTCAGAATAGTAATGTGCTGCTTTTTAGCAATCAGTTCTGTTTACATTTTTGGAACTATGCTTACTGCAAATGGCAATTTGAAATATCTGAACATTATTGCGCTTTCGGGGATGGTATTAAATATTGTACTTAACCTGATTTTAATTCCAAAGTACTTATCACTTGGAGCTGCTTACGCTAGTTTGATTACCCAATTTGCCTCTGCTGGCTTACAAATAATTTTAGCCCACAAGGTTTTTAAATTTAAATTTCAGAAGCTATTGGCATTTAAGTACGTCATTCATATTAGTGCGACTTTTTATTTGTTTTACGCTCTCAGCAATTTCGAATCAAACTGGTTTTTGAAGGGCATTATCGGATGCTTTATCAGCCTATTGGTTGCACTAGGATTAAAGCTTATCAGACCTTTTGAATTGCTTCGACTTTTAAAATCGGAACAACAATAAGGATATTGCCGTCTTGAGTAATCGGAACCTAGCTGATTTTAAGTCATTTAATTATTTTAATCCCTCCTTTATTTCAATTAAATTTGTGCATCAAATTTAAAATCTATGAGTCAGTCAGAAAGTGGACAATTGAGCACAATTATTTTACTACGAATCATTAAAAAGTGGCAAAAGCAAATAATCATTTGTTTTTTTGCATCTATAGCTGCAGGATTTATTATTTCACTTCCCATTTTTATGACACCGATGTTTAAGTCTTCGGCTGTTCTATACCCATCAAACCTTTCACCTTATTCTAAAGAGACACCAACAGAACAAATGGTTCAGCTATTTAATTCTGAAGATGTAAGAGATAGTTTGGTAAAGAAATTACACTTGTTTAAACATTATAGAATTGATTCAATTAATGGATATCCTCGCTATGAGATGATGAAGAAATTAAATGAAAATATTTCTGTAAGCAAAAATCAATATGAAGCAATTGAAATTAATGTATACGATAAAGACCCTAAAATGGCTCAACGTATTTGTCAAGGTATGATTGACTTTATGAATATTAAAGGAATTTCATTAATACATAGCAGAGCGATTGTTATTGCCGAATTAAATAAAAAAGCAATGGAAAATGAAAAGCATATTTTAGATTCAGCAGAATCGGTATTAACCACACTTCGTGATAGTTCAGGTATTACAGATTTTGAGTCACAAATTGAAGGATTTTCAAGAGAATACTATCGTGCATTAGCATCTGGAAATGTAAATGCCAATATGACTAAAGCACATAAAAACTTAACTACTAAGGGTGCAGAATTTATGACTTTAAAAGAAGTGGTTCGCAATAGTCGTGATGCTTACACTTCATACCAGAAGAATTATGAAGCTGCTTTAGTAGATTCGAAAAAAGAATTAGATTTTCATAACATGGTATCGCCTCCTTTGGTTCCCGAAAAGAAGGATTCTCCAAAGCGTGCAATTGTAATGATTCTATTTACGCTTTCTACAATGCTAATTGCAATTGTGACTGCTGTTTATATTGAACAATACAGAGACAAGTTAAAAAGTCAGTTGCAATAACTCTGAATGAAAGAAGGCTTTTTTCAGCTAGAAAAATCCAGGGTAACTTGGTTTTATATTTTAACTATCCTCATAGCTTCGTTAACTGCTTATGGATATGTCAAAGGATATATTGTTGCATTGGCTGCCCCTTTTTTGTTGATTCTTACTATTGCTGCAATCTTTCGTTTCGATCTACTTATATATCTTGCGGTACTTGTTACGCCATTCTCCATTAATTTAGCCCAA
>CAMBYJ010000071.1 GCA_945872015.1 Chitinophaga pinensis
TTTGTACACAACCGTCATTTTGAAAGAAGTCACTTTTGCCGGAATGTTGAATAAGAAGTCTCCCATATCAGCAGATACCCCACCCATTGAATTCAAAGTAGTTTTAGAAATCTTACCGCTTTTTGCTCCATAAATACGAGCAATTGGAGCAGGAACACTCTTAATTCTGAAACGGAAAGTCCCCATTGACATATTCTTATCACCCATCTTAGCAGAAACATTTATTGTAGCCTCACGTCCTGCACTTACACGAGCAATGTAACGTCCTTTTGCACCAGGTGCAGCTGATAAAGTTACACCAGATGCAGTGTATGATACATTTTCAGCAGGTACACCTGGAACTGAAATAGTAACTGGGTTATCAATTCCGATATAGAACACATTTAATGAGTCAGCAGAAACAGAAGCACTTGGTGCAGAAACCATGTAAGATGATTCGAATGGATACTCTTTTAATTGTCCGTCGCTTCCTCTTAAACGAATTTGACCAGACCATTTTTGCTCACCCGGAGAACGAGGAGATATAGTATATTTTCCCATTCCCTCTTCTACTTTTAGTGTAGAACCTCCAACAACAATTTCAGGTGTTGATGTTCTATCGTAAGCAGCTAGGAATACATCAGCTGTATACTCTTGACCAATGATAACATAACTAGTAGGAGCAACAACTTTTGCAACTACATCCGAGAATTTCAAGTCAGTTGCGTTGATTGAAGCTAGTAAATAGTTTACTACATCTGACTCAGCATTCTTAATATCCAATTGAAATTTTGTTAACTGACAAACAGAAGCAACAACAGGGTTATGATAGAAATTAGCCATTTCCCAAGTACGCTTTCCTTCTTCAATTACGAATTTGTCGCCTTTGTTTTTGGGATCTGGGTCAGACGTTCTAAACATATCATCTAATTTACGCTTCCAATTAGCCTGATCTTTAGGATCTAAAGCAGCAACAACATTCTTTTTGAACTCTTCTATTTTATTTTTTAATTCAGTCGCTTTCTTACCACGACCATCTTGTTGATCACCACACATAACACGTGTTGGTTCATCATAGTTATCCTTAGCTTTTACTTCAATCAATTCAACTTTTTGACCTGCTGGAACTTTATCAGTCTGCACAATCAATTCGTCTTTTAATTTATCTATGTATGTATTAAGGTCCTTCGAAAGTTTTTTTACTTTCTGCGCGCGATCAAAAAACGGACGAGTTTTATCAGCTTCCGTTTCCATTTTTTTGTCGAATGTGCTATATGATAAGTTGTTCTTATCATTCATATTTGAAACGGAAAATTCCAAACTTGAATTGATAGTCACAAACGCGTTGATGATTTCTTTTGATGTATTTAATGCTAACAAGGCTGTTAACACGAGGTACATCATACCAATCATCTTCTGCCTAGGGGATAAATTATTACCTGCCATTTTCTTAGTTCAAATTAAAGGTTAGAAATATTTGATAAGTATAATGACATGGATTATTTATTACCCATAGCAGTTAACATGTTGCCATAAATTGTATTTAAAGATGATAAGTTCTTAGCTAACTTACCTACTTCTTCTTTATACTTTTTAGTGTCCTCAACTGTGCTGTTTAAATTTGCTAATAATGCCTCATTTGAAGCGCTTAAGCTTGATAAAGTAGCAGAAGCAGATTTGTAAGAATTTGCTAAAGCAGTAACTTCTTTAGAAGCGTTTACTACATTCTTAGCGTATTCATCAGTCGCAACAGCTGCATTTGTAACAGAAGCCATCTTTGAAGTATTCTCACTTAAAGAACGTAAACCAGTTCCTAAACTTTCAATTAACTCAGGACCAATTTTAGCTTCAGATAACATTTTATCTAATTGTTGAGAAACAGGATCTCCTGATTTCACTTTCTTGTGACGATCTGCTCCTGGCTCATGCATACCAGCTAATTCAGGGTAAACTAATGACCAATCCACTTCTTCATGTGGTGGCTCAAATGCTGAAAAGAAAAAGATAACAGCCTCAGTCAATAGACCTATTGTTAACATTAAACCTGCACCTTCCCAGTGCTGGATTTTAAATAAAGCTCCCAAAATTACTACGGCTGCACCCAAACCGTATAATTTTCCCATGAATGACTTGAACCCTTTACTTTGGGTAATTTGCGCTAATCCCATTTTTTTTAGTTTTTAAGGTTTTGTTTAAGATTGATATTGGTTAATTGTTTTGCGAAGTGGTTAATTTTCGCATATTGAATGGTTCTAATTAAAAATCTGCTTTATCTCTTCCTAAGAAATCCATTACACAACGGAATCCAATGTAGGATTTACATGTATCCTGGTATTCAAAATTACGAGTACTTGTTTGAATGAAATATCCGATATCTTTCCACGAGCCACCACGAGTTACTTTCTTCTTTAACTCAGGGGCATCATTATCGGCTGCATTATAAACATAGTCTGGATTTAAATCATGCATAAAATTATATGCTGAATTATCGTATGCATTGGTAGTCCATTCTGCAACGTTACCAGCCATGCAATATAAACCAAAGTCATTAGGGAAATAAGAAGTAGTTTTTACAGTATAAAATCCACCGTCATCGGTATAATTACCTCTTAAAGGCTTAAAGTTAGCAAGGAAACAACCATTGCTATTACGTGTGTAAGGACCTCCCCAAGGATATGGATTGTTTGCTAATCCTCCACGTGATGCATATTCCCATTCGCTCTCTGTTGGTAAACGGAAATCCTGAGCATAAGCTTCGCCACTTTCTTCTAAATAGCTATTCAATAATTGTGTTCTCCAAACGCAAAATGCATTTGCTTGCTTCCAGTTAACTCCAACTACAGGATAATCATCATAAGCCGGATGCCAGAAATAAGCTTTCGCAATCGGGTCATTAAATGAATACGTGTAATCATGAATCCAGCATAATGTATCTGGATAGATATTAATAATTTCTTTCTTTATAAAAACAGAACGGTCTGTTCTTCCATCCTTACGATCACTGAAAGATCCAGCTGCTGCATCAGCGCCTTCATCTCTCAATGTTTTTTGAGCTGCCGCCTTTAAATCAATCCACTGATATTCAAAATTTAATTTACGAGCATCAATTTCTTTTCTTCTGTAATAGCGCTCACTCTCTGGCAAATATAAATCTGCTAGCGTCTCAATATTTTCTTCTTCGTCCCACTTTAGTTTCTCTTCCCAATTAATACGCTCTCCATACTCTCCTTCTTCTAACAAATGTTCTCCACCTAATAAACGGTGAGCCATAGAATCACGAACCCAATAAACAAACTGACGATATTCATTGTTTGTAATTTCGGTATTGTCCATATAAAAAGCATGAACAGCTACAGTTTTCGACTGTGTTATTTGAGAATAAGGCACATCCTGATCACTGGCACCCATATTGAACGAACCCTGAGGAATAAAAACCATTCCGTATGGATCAGCCTGATACCATTTTTCACGACCTTGTACTCCTACCAACTGACCGCGGTTACCGCCACCACAACTACTTAGTAGTATAACTGCGGAAATTGCAATAATCAAATTTTTCATATGCGTTTTATTTCGCTTAAGGTTTGGTACTCTAATTTCTTTATTGAGGTAACGATGAATTTTAATAATTTATTGTAGCCTCTATTGTATTTGAAGTCGCCTTTACGACAACTACAAATTTATGTTACTTATTTTATTAAAATTCTTTATAATTATAAGAACCTTACATTTTTAATTGAAACTGGAACTTTTTTCTTAACCATGAAGCAATAGCCTAACATGATTTCATGGGTTCCGTCACTGTAGTTCTTCAATTCTGATGTTGTGAAATCGTAAGAATAACCTACTTTCAAATTATCAGAGATATTCATACCTAATAATCCAACGATTGCATCCTCATTTCTGTATGATGCTCCAACCCAGAAACGATCGTTAAACTGAGCATTCACATTAACATCAAATGTTGTATTACCTGAAACACTCTTTACAAATACCGATGGCTTTAAAACGACAGTAGGAGATACTTCGAAATTGTATCCTGCCATCCCATAGATATGTCTTTTATAAACTTTAGAAAAATTGTCTAATTCAACACTGCTTTCTAATAAATGACTCGCTGAAATTCCTGCAAAGAATTTATCATTGTTGTAATATGCACCAAAACCTACGTCGAAAGCTGAACCACTTACCGAAGTCTTAGGAATTGATGGATCTACTACTGTTGGATCTGGAGCTCTGAAGTCTCCATCAATTTGATGTTGCATGAGATCTAAATCGATTCCGATCGCTAATTTCCCCTGACCAACATCAAATTTATAATTACCAGCTAATTTCGCTTGTAAAGTGTTTTCAAATCCGATTTTATCAGTTAAAATTGATAACCCTACACCTACTTTACCATTCGCTACTGGACCATCAATTCCAATTACACCAGTCTTGGGAGCGCCATCATAGCTTACCCATTGGTTGCGATAAAGCAAATGAGCACAAATCGACTCCGAACTTCCCGCATAAGCAGGATTTACGAATAATCGATTGTACATGTTTTGACTGAATTGAGGATCTTGCTGTGCGAAGCCTACTGTAGAGAGGCAACTAACTGCTAATACAGCTAAAATTTTCTTCATAGAGGGTTGAATCTTGGTTTAATCGGTTGATTGAAGTGGGTAAAGTAAGTAAATAATATTTAGAATTCAAAATTTGAGTTTTTTTATTGAATTTTAAGAGGAGAATTTATAAACAATTAGCAATATTAAAACCCTAAATATCGCCAATCAATTAAAGTTACTTTTAAAAAATTCTAAATAAATCCAAAATCATTATCTAACTGAAAAACAATATTATACGAATTATGAGAGTTTATGAAATGCACTCCACCAACGGTCTGGGACCTCATTCGTGCAAGCCTGCTGATAATCCTTATAACTGCAAGGCATTAAATGCTGACTCATGTAACGATTTTTTGACAACTCCACCGGCATTTTCATCCACCACCGGTTACTTTTCAAACTTTTAATGAAAACTATATCATTTTCTATTTCAGAAATAGGAACACGATAGGTTAAATAATTTGAGCTAGATATTGCTGGTGTTTCATTCTTCCTATTGCCAACCCCTTCAATATAAAACCAAATCATTTGGGCAATTAAATGAGCCGTTTGATTATTGATATCTAAGGATGAATTGTATTCGTAAAAACCAATACCTGTCGACTTATCACTTAAACCAGAATACATCATAATCTGGCAAATCTCCTCGCCATAAAAGCCATTTGGCGTAGCATTTTTATTTCCTGGCGCATCCGAATTCCTAATTGATGAAATATCCACCGAAATAAAATCAGCATTTCTTACAATTGGCTCCGCTTCCTCTATATTGGTTCTAATCTGCCCAAGGCGATAAGTCTCAAAAAATAATTTATTCATTATTTCAACACTCGAACTGCCAACAAAATAGGTTTGATAACCCACGTTGCTAAAATTGAAAAGATAATTCGGTTGCTCCATAATTATATTTCCAAGATATGTCTGAGAATTGCAATCCTCATCGGGACTACCTAAATCAAATCGGGAATCAACACAAACTAAATTCACAATTTGCTCTAGCTTCTTATATCCAGAATAATGAGCATAAGTTAAATCTTGGCTACCACCGATGATTATTGGGATTATTTTATGAGATAGCAATTCACTTACAACTGTGGCAACTGCAGCATAGGTATCATTTAATGTTTCTCCGAGAATCAAGTCTCCTAAATCAATTATAGAACGACTGTTCAAATGAATCTTTAAGCGATAAAGTTTCTCTCGTATAGCATCATTTCCGTTTGATGCATTCTTATTTTCTACAGCACCGCGATATTCAGGTACTCCAACAATTGCAATGCAAGCATCATCAAATGAAGGAAATGACCCATCAATTATATTGGCCGCAACACTTGAACCCAAGGCATCTTTTGAAAAGTTTACACGATTGAAATTTTCATTCAATGGCTCGAAATAAGTACTTAACATTATTTAGCAGGGGTTTATTTTTTTGATGATTTCTTAACAGCCGTTTTTTTTGTTGCTACTTTCTTTGCGGGAGATTTCTTTGCTGCTTTGGCAGGTGCTTTTTTTGCAGAAGGCTTTTTTGCCGCTGCCGCTTTTAGTGCTACTTTCTCTGCTGCTTGAGATTTCTTTTTCGATTTAAATCTTGATTTGGCCGATGCATTCTTTTCATCTGCAGCAATCTCTAAGCAATCTTCCAAAGTAAACTTATG
This sequence comes from Chitinophaga pinensis, assembly GCA_945872015.1. GTDB lineage: Bacteria > Bacteroidota > Bacteroidia > AKYH767-A > OLB10 > CAINEC01. Next base: position 6,242 of record CAMBYJ010000071.1, read on the forward strand.
CGCATCTGCTCCTTTGGGAATTCGATAGTTTAAATCACCAACAGCAAGATATGGCCCCCATCTCCCATTCAAAAGTTGTACGTCAGGACGCTCTGAAAAAACTTTAATCACTCTTTCTCTTTCGACTTTTCTTTTGGCCTCAATCAACTCAATAGAACGATCTAATTCGATGGTATATGGATCATCTGTTTTTGGCATTGATATAAATAAATTATCATGCTTTACATACGGACCAAAACGACCAATACTAACAGATACGGGTTTACCCTCATATTCGCCAACCGTACGAGGAAGTTTAAATAAATCTAATGCTTCTTCTAGCGTAATTGTTTCTAATCGTTGCCCTGTGCGCAAAGGAGCATATTGAGGCTTATCATCTTCGCTTTCCCCTGAAATTTGAACTAATGGCCCGAACCTACCTATCCTTGCACTAACCTGCTTACCACTTTCTGGATGCTTTCCTAATATTCTTTCTCCATTTGCACGTTCGCTATTCTGTTCTGTAGATAGAACTAACTTATGAAATGGAACATAAAACTTCTTCAACATTTTAGACCAATCTAAATTCCCCTGCGCAATTTCATCAAACTCCTTTTCTACATTGGCCGTAAAGTTATAATCCATAATACTTGGAAAATGCTGCGCTAAAAAATCGGTAACAACAGTACCAATATCTGTAGGAAACATTTTTGATTTCTCGGTTCCATAGGTTTCAGTTTTAAGCTCCTGAAAAACCTTACCTTTTGCAAGTGTTACAAGATGAAAATTACGCTCCTTACCCATTCTATCTTCTCTTACAACATATCCTCTTGTCTGAATAGTCGCAATTGTAGGTGCATATGTTGAAGGTCGTCCAATGCCTAATTCTTCTAATTTCTTTACCAGACTTGCCTCTGTATATCTTGCAGGTGGAGTTGAATACTTTTCAGTTGCTGAAATTGAATCAACTTCCAACTCTTGGCCAACTTTTAAAGGTGGTAACAATCCGCTTTCATTCTCTTCATTCTCATCGTCTGTCGATTCAAAATACACTCTTAAAAATCCATCAAAACGAACGACCTCTCCGGTTGCATTAAAGTTATCTTTTGTCTTATCATTGGCAATAGTAACAACAGTCCTTTCCAACTGCGCATCTGCCATCTGCGACGCAATTGTACGCTTGTAAATAAGCTCATACAATCTTTTATCAGCAGAATCACCATCAATAGTTGGATGATCTAAATAAGTTGGACGAATAGCCTCATGCGCCTCTTGAGCACTTGCCGATTTTGTTTTATACTGGCGAGGATTTGAGTATTCCTTGCCAAACATTTTTGTGATTGCTGCCTTAGCACTATCAATTGCAAGTTGAGATAAATTTACCGAGTCAGTTCTCATGTAAGTTATCTTTCCACTCTCATAAAGGCGCTGTGCAACAGTCATTGTTTGCTTAACTGAAAAGCCAAGCTTTCTACTCGCTTCTTGCTGCAATGTTGAAGTTGTGAATGGTGCAGTAGGCGATTTTTTTCCAGGCTTTACTTCTAAATCCTGAATTTTAAAATTAGCATCAGCTAACTTCTCAAGAAACGCTTTAGCATCCTTTAATTCTTGAATTCTCTTTGGAAGCTCTGCTTTAAGAATTGTAGCATTCCCGTTTTTGTCCTTCACTTTAAACAAAGCTACAATTCGGAAACTCGAAACAGAATTGAATTTCTCTATATCACGCTCACGCTCTACAATTAAACGAACTGAAACTGATTGAACCCTACCCGCAGACAATGATGGCTTCACTTTCTTCCACAAAACTGGAGATAATTCAAAACCTACCAAACGATCCAAGATTCTTCTTGCCTGCTGTGCATCAACTAAATTAATATCAATAAAACGCGGATTACTAATAGCATCTTGAATGGCTTTTTTAGTAATCTCATGAAAAACGATTCTTTTTGTATTTGCCTTTTTAAGTCCTAATGTCTCGAATAAATGCCAGCTGATAGCCTCTCCCTCGCGGTCCTCATCGGTAGCTAGCCA
>CAMBYJ010000072.1 GCA_945872015.1 Chitinophaga pinensis
GTGAGTAAGTTTAATGCTGAACGTGAAGTATGGCGTGCTCATGCTGAAGGTCTGCCAGTGAACATAGTTAATCCTTCAATTGTTTTAGGTCCTGGTAACTGGATATCAGATAGCTCATCGTTGTTTATGAAAATTAAAAACAAGTTTCCTTTTTATACCGATGGGGTGAGTGGATTTGTTGGAGTGGAAGATGTTGCGAAAGCCATTATCGAACTAAATAAGAGTACCATTAATGGCGAACGTTATATTCTTAATTCATCGAATATTTCTTTTCAGGAATTGTTTAATCAAATTGCAGAAGCGCTGAATGTTAAACCACCATCAATGAAAGTTCCTTTTTATTTATCGCAAGTGGTTTGGCGACTTGAATGGATGAAATATAGAATTACAGGACAAAAACCCTTTATCACGAAGGAGACTGCCTATTCTGCACATCAGAAAAGATACTATAACGGAAATAAAATTTTAAAGGATTTAAGTTTTAAATACGAGTCAATTGACCAAGTAGTTAAATCTGTTTGTGGTTTTATTAAGTAATTACGCTGCTTTTTTAGCTTGAACTTCTTTTTGAATCTCAGGCTTAAATTTAATAAAGAAATTCAGCCATATTACTCTTGATGTTCTGAATGTCCATGGTGCCAAAACAAGTAAAAAAAGTGTAAGTGCAATAATATACGTTAGTGCATCAAACGTTGGAAACAGTACAATGTATGCTACAAAAATAGAAACGGCTATGGCTACCGTTAGTGCATAGCTAACATACATTGCTCCGTAATAATACCCAGGCTCCCTTTCAAAGTCTAATTCACATTTATCACATGAGTGCTTCATGTTGGTAATGTTTTTTAGATCGTAAGAACTTTTGTTTGCATAAATATCGCCTTCTAAACAACGGGGACATTTATGATTAAAGATGGAATATAATTTGGCAATCATTTGAGTTTATTTTAGCAGTACAAATTTATGATTTCATAAAATTATTTTCAGTGACAATTATCACATTTTGAATTTTATGATTCAATTTTTTTTGTGTTTGATTAGTTCATCAAAAAACAAATCATCGTGAATACTCAACAAGTATTTTTTCTTACCTGCATTCAATAGCACCAGATTTTCATTATTGCCTGTATAACGGTGATGTCGCCCTAGTTTGTTGGAAGAAAACAAGCCGAAATATCCAAACAATCCTCCAGATCCAAATAGGCGCATACTGAATCCTGGTTCTGTGCGAAAGACTTCTTGTATTGTCGATAATTTAATTTTAATTGAACCAAGTGGGCGGTGTATCAACAAAGTTTCAGTTGTGATTTCATAAGAAACTGGATGAAGCATCCATGTAATAAAATAAGTTATAAAAAGAAATAATGCTGTTATATCTAGTATCACATTATTGTTGTCTATAAAAGTGTATTGAGCGAAAATCATTACAAAGGGAATGGCAATAACAAAGGTTGAAATAATTTTTGTGGTAAGATCGAATTTTAGTTGCTGCTTCATTTTAAGGGTATAAAAAAACCATCAACAGAATTGATGGTTTTTAGAATTAGGTTTTTAGGTATTATTATTTTTTATAAATCCAGGCATTCTTTTCATAGGTAGCCTGAATGTTTTCTAGTAATGGTTGAAGTTCAGTTTCACTATTTGCACTAACAAGGCTTACAACCCAATATCCACGTTTGTTTTTACCTGCTATCACAGCAGAATACCCATCAGCTTGTGCTTTCTTGATATAGTTATTTGCATTGTCTTTAATTGAAAAAACTCCTCCAATAACATGATATTTTTTCAAAGTAACCGAGCTATTGATTTCAGAAGATGAAGAATTTTCAGTCTTGTTAATATCAACTGGTTTGGCTACTTCCGTATGGACAGGCTTTACTACGACTTTATTGATTTCTTTAACAGCATTAGTTGATGTTACCGTAGATTCACCCGCTAAAATTTTTCTGGTTTTTTCTTCTACATCTCTATCAAACGCATCTTGTAATGCCTTTGCTGTTTCTTCAATCATTTTTTGATTGAAAGAATCGTTTTGGTCTTCAATTACAACTGGTGAAATTCCACTTTGATTGTTAGCTGCAGGGATTTCAAAAGTAGTTGATGCTTCTTTCTTTACTTCTGGACGGTCATCAACATTGATTTCTCTTGGAGCAGGAACACTAATTATATTTCCAAGGTTGTTATTTAATGTATGAACAACTCTCGGATTGAAAATCATAATTGCTAATACAGCAGCTGCTGGTACTAACTCAATAATTTTCCAAAGTTTCGTTTTGCGTTTACCTGGTGTTGTGACTTTTTGCTTATCTCCTTGCACAACTTCCATTGGTACTTCTTCACGCTTAATAGCTGGTGAATGAAGAGTAGTCATTCCAAAGGAAGAAAGTAAGAAGTTGGAGTTTGTTTCAGGTTCAAATTGCAGATGCTTTTCCATATCCATAGAAAGCGTTCCTACTTCATCAATACTAATTTGCTCTCCTAGTGCTAATTTTCTGAAAACATTATCTACATAATCACTGATAACTTCATTAGCTTCGTGATAGGTGATATTTTCTTCCTGACTGATATAATGCGCCAATAATCCATCGTTAGTACGCAAGCTGGAATTGAATGCAACTTTCTTTGATGGTGGCGTAAATGTATGTTGTGAGGGATTTAAAAAAGTAGATCGCGTATTAGATACGAAACCTCCTAATCCTGGAATGATTACACAATCATTGGTAAATAAAAGTTCACAAATGTATTGGTCAGGTCTTACCATGGGTTAGCAATTGAATTACGAAGATAGCAGAAAGTTCACTATGAACAAGGGTTATGAACAATCAAACACGTAAATAGCTAGAAATTAGAGGTTTTTAAGTCGTGATAAGTCTTCAGGAGTGTCGATTGCGACTGTATTTTCAGTGGTTCCCGCTGTCATAATGCTATACCCATTCTCCAACCACCTTAGCTGTTCCAACGATTCAGCCATCTCTAAAACACCCTGTTTTAGCTGTGTTAGTTGTGGCAGCACGGTCGACTGATACCCATAGATTCCAATATGCTTGTAATACGTTCCGTGGTTTAGCCAGTCGTTAATGTCAACCCCTTTTTGAAATGGTATTGGCTGGCGACTAAAATATAAAGCATCGCCCTTATTACTTAAAACAACTTTTGGCGAATTGATATTGGTAAGTTCTTCTGTATTGTCAATTTTTTTTACGAGCGTTGCGATAGGTGCTCCATTTTTTAAAAGTGAAGCAATAGCATTTATCTGACTAGGCTGAATGTAAGGTTCATCACCTTGAATATTCACCACCGCTTTCCATTCACCCTCAAAATTAGTTAATGCTTCTGCACAACGATCTGTTCCGCTTGGATGATTCTCGGATGTCATCACAACGTTTCCACCAAAGCTTCTAACGGCATCGGCAATACGAACATCGTCAGTAGCTACAACAATAGCATCTAAGTCGGATTTTAAAGCCTGCTCATACACACGTTGAATCATTGGCTTTCCATCAATGATTACTAATGGTTTGCCAGGAAAACGAGTTGATGCGTAGCGCGCAGGAATAATTCCTAAAATCATTTTTTATCGGATTAATTCAATTGTTCCGTTAATATTACGTGGAAGTAGTTCTCCATTAGCTGAAGTTTCATAAACCGTGCAAATGAAAAAGTAAACACCAGCAGGAGCTTCTTCGTCATTGTTGTTTTTCTTTCCATTCCAGTTAATGTCAATATCGGTTGTTTCAAACATTAATGCACCCCAACGATTAAACACTTTAAATGTAATATCCTGAACATCACGATAAGGAAAAATTGGATGATATAAATCGTTGATGTTATCTGAATTCGGAGTGAATACATTTGGTAATTCGTAAGTCGGACATGGATCAATACATAAGGTATCTGAACATAAACTGATATTTCCTGCCGAGTCTACGGCTGTAAGGTAATAGCATCCTGCAATTGAAACCGGGTTGTTGTATATGTAACTTCCTGTTAGTCCGTTTTCAGTTGTAATTAACGCATAGCTGTTTTCTCGTGCTCCCTTGAAATATAAATTTACTTTTTCAATATCACTTCCACATATTGCATCATAATTCCAGCTAATTGTATCAATTAAATTCAAACAGTTTCCGTTAAGTGTAATGGTCGGCGGACAAGGAGCAACATTGTCTAACGGTGTTGCACATCCGATTTGTGATTTGTTCATAATCGGATTAACTAATCCGGTATCTAAATAGCTGCCATACGATTTTACATAATAGCAATATTCAACGCCATTTGTTAAGCTGTCATCTATATAAGTGTTGCTTGCACTATTCCCAATTAAGTTAAAATTTCCTGGACTTACTTCTCTGTAAACTTCATAACTCGAATTATTCCATGGCACATTAGCACTCCAGTTAAGTGTGTTTTGTTCATCAGATGGAGTAACACGTAAATACATGCTAGTCGCTTGTTGTGTGTTACCAATCAGAAATGTATTTCCAGGTGTTTCGTTTGAAAATGCTACGCGATAAGTATAGTTGGAATCTAAAGTATTCAAACCCGAATCAGTAAAGGTAGTATCGTTCAAATCTGTTTTTGAAACTACATCTGTAAAGGCGCCACTTCCAGATTTTCTTTGAATCACATATTTAAATGGTCCTGGTGTTTGCGTGAAATCAAGATTGGTTGGTTTGCCCCATGCAACATAAATTTCACCGCTATTATTTGATGTCGTATTGACATCGACGTTAGTAATTATCGGTAAATCTCTGATGAGTGTTCCACAAAACTCTATCGATGCATAACTCTCTGCACCATCAGGATAAATGGCAATTACCATGTAGCAATATTGCACTGCAGGCGCTAATCCTACTCCGTTGTTATCATCAGTAAACGTAGTATTAGAGAGTCCGTTTGTTTGTCCAATATAGTTGTAACCAGTATAAGCAGGAACACCTGTTTCACATTGTGAAGGAGTAAATCCGAAGGTTCCCTGACGACGATAAATTTTATACCCGATAGCTTGCGAGCACAAGCTAGTATCCCAATTCAGCACTAAACTATTTCCTAACGGTGTGGCATATGGGTTTTTAGGCGATGGCCCTACAACTGTGATAAACATTGTTTCTAAATCCACTAATTGCACATTCGTGTTATTATCAACTGCTTTAAAAACAACTGTGTATTTCGACTTACGCACATGCGAGCAGTCGGTATTCCAGTTAAAAACGCCGTTATTGATTCCAACTGCAGGTGTTGAATTAAATGTTGCAGGATTATTTGCTGTAACAAATGGTCCACCTGATGCGGTTAAGGTAATAAGTTCATTATTTGGCTCTCCAACATTTACAACGAAATTTAATACCGTTCCTGCTTCAACACATGTATCATTTAATGTTGCAATTATTGGAGGTTGGTTAACTGGTGGATAAATGGTGATTTGCATATCACGCGTCACATAACCAATATTAAATGTGCCAATACCTGGCAAGTTTCTCCATTCACGAATAATCATCGCAACGTTGTATTCTCCAATAGTTAATGGGCTATCCCAAATTAAATCACCTGTAATACTATCCAACGAAAAAGAGTTGTTCGCTGCTGGATAAGAAAACGTTGGAATTACTTGCCCTCCTAAACCTTTGCACTGCACTAACTCATACGACAAACTATCCCCATCAGGGTCAAAGGCGTTTGGATTATGCAAGAAGATTTGTCCTACAGCACCATTATCAATTGGTGGTTGTAGCAAGCTAGGAGAACTATTATTTGCAATTGCTGGTGATATTACCAATTTAGTTTCAACATAAAAAGCGATGTTTACTGAGCCAGGCATATTAACAACATCTGCATTTCTATTCTCATCTAAAAAATACATCGTATAGCTTCCGCTGCCTGGATAAGTATGCGTACCAACGTAAATATTTTTCTGTATATCAGGTCCAACGTTAGGCGTTATACTTTGACGCGGAATAGTATCTCTCGTTCCATCGCCCCACCAGAATTCTAATTCGGGTCGGTCTGCAGGACTTGATGATTTAGTATAAGTAACAATCTTTACCTCGTAAAATAAATTTGAGATTTTACGATAAGTGATTTCTCCAGCTCGGTTATGCGTTGCAAACAAAGACGAAGACAAAATACAAAAGCAAAAAAGAAAAAATAATTTCAGTTGACGCACCAGATAGATTGTTTTGGGTACACTAAATTAGTAATTTATAACTTGTTGTTCTATACTTGCTGGTATTTCTCTGTATTCGTACTGCTGATTTCTTAATTGTGGTTCAAATCCCGCTTCACGAATAGCTTCTTGTATTCCGTTAGAAGTAAATCGGTGAGGAGCTCCAGCAGCAGAAACAACATTTTCTTCAATCATAATTGATCCAAAATCATTAGCCCCTGCATGCAAGCAAACCTGCGCAACCGCTTTACCTACTGTCAACCACGATGCTTGAATATTTTTAACGTTTGGCAACATGATTCTGCTCATAGCAATCATTCGGATATATTCATCGCCTGTAACCTCGTTTCTAACGCCACGGACTTTCTTCAATAAAGTTCCTTCATCTTGAAATGGCCAAGGAATAAACGCAATGAACCCTTTAGCAAAATCAGGTTTTTCTGATTGCACCTGACGAATCATAGCAAGGTGTTCAAATCGTTCTTCAATGGTTTCTACATGCCCGAACATCATTGTAGCAGATGACGTTAGTCCTAATTGATGAGCTGCACGCATTACATCCAACCATTCACGTCCGGAGCATTTACCTTTCGAAATAATTCTTCTAACACGATCATTTAAAATTTCTGCTCCAGGTCCCGGTAATGAATCAAGACCTGCTTCCATCAAAGATTGAAGTACATAAGTATGTGACTTCCCTTCCATTTTAGCGATATGTGCAATTTCGGGCGGCCCTAATGAATGCAACTTAACGGTTGGAAACATTTTTTTTAAGTCACGAAAAAGTTGCGAATAATAGGCAAGTCCTAAGTCAGGATGATGGCCTCCCTGCAATAAAAGCTGCTCTCCTCCGTAACGAAAGGTTTCTTCAATTTTAACTTTATATTCCTCTAATGTGGTGATATACGACTCAGCATGCCCTGGAATGCGGTAGAAATTGCAAAACTTGCAGTTCGCCAAACATACGTTGGTGGTATTCAAATTACGGTCGATGATCCACGTGACTTTACCATCTGGCTTTTGAATTTTCCGAAGCTCATTTGCCACATACATTAATTCGGCAGTAGGTACTGTTTCAAATAAAAATTTTCCTTCTTCAATCGATAAGAATTCGAAATTCAGGGCGCGTTTTAGCAATAAGTCACTGTTCATCTCTTCGCAATCAGATATTAATTAACAAACCTTCTTTAAAATAAAAGCTAAACAATGCATATATCCTTTTGGTTTCACATTCACATTGATTAATTTCAACCGCTCAAAGTTATACTATCTTATGCAAATTACAATAGCACTACAAACCACAGCTCGCAAATCAGAACATTTGATCATTTTAGCAACAGCTGAGAAGGAAATTCCTAAAGAGCAGTTTTCGAAAGAAGAAATGTCTTTTATCCGAAAGGAAATCAAAGACAAGAAAAAGCAGATTGTAATTAATCAGTATAAGCGTTTAGCGATTGTTCAAATATTATCTGGCGATGCTGGTTATGTAAATCTCGAAGCTGCTCGAAAAGCAGGTGCAGGATTATCAGGTCGTTTAAACGGAGTTAAAGCAAGTCAGGTAACAATTTCTTCGGCAATTTCAACAGAAGTTGTAATGGCATTTAGCGAAGGATTAATTTTAGCAAACTATCAGTTTTTAAAGTATAAAACTAAAGCAGCTTCAGAAAAAAATAGTCTGAAGTCGGTAGGCATACATCACAAAGCAATTGCAAAATCAGATATCGATTATCTGAAAGCAGTTTGCACAGCGGTTTATAAAACACGCGATTTAGTAAACGAGCCTCCTAATTTCTTAACGGCTGTTGAACTAAGTAATCAGTTTACAAAAATGGGAAAGGATGCTGGCTTCTCAGTGAAGGTGTTCGATAAAGAAGAGATTACTAAAATGAAAATGGGCGGATTACTTTCTGTTAACTTAGGAAGTATTGATCCTCCAACATTCACAGTAATGGAATATAAGCCTGCAAACGCGGTTAACGCTAAGCCTTATGTTTTAGTTGGAAAAGGTGTTGTTTATGATAC
>CAMBYJ010000073.1 GCA_945872015.1 Chitinophaga pinensis
TCAAACGGAAGATATTTTAAATCTTGCTATTGAAATGAGTGATGCAGGAGTGAAAATTGTTTTCGATGATTATATTCATGGAAATAAAAATGCAGAACCATTGTTGAATGAACTACTTCATGAAGTAGGTTGCTATGTAAGTAGGATTCCTGCCAAGAATACACAGGAAAGATGCTTTGGATTCAAGACAGTTCAAGAAGCTGGTATAACGAAAGTCGCAAATGTATATCCCGGAAGTCTAGCTGAATTAGCTGGACTTGCAAAGGATGATGAAATAGCTGCTGTAAATGGGTGGAAAGTAGAAAACAACTTAAACGATTTGTTGCAGTTAATTAATACAGTTGAGTTAACCGTTTTCTCTCAAAAGAAAATGAAGTCGATTAATTTGGTGGCTTCTGAAAAGCGATATTTTGATACAATAAAAATGGGTACTATTACAGATGCAAGTGAAGCGCAGAAAGCAGCGTTCAAAAGCTGGACAAATTTATAATGAAGAAACTACAAACTAAGAAAGAGCACCCGAAAGAGAAACCGGGTTTGCATCCGCGCAATAAACATCGTGAACGTTATAATTTTAAAGAACTCGTAGCGAGTTGTCCCGAATTAGCACCTTACGTAATCATCAATGATTATGACGATGAGTCCATCGATTTTTTTAATCCCGATGCCGTTATGATGCTAAACAAAGCATTGTTAAAGCACTTTTATAAAATCGATAAATGGAATTTGCCGGAAGGTTATTTATGTCCCCCCATACCCAATCGTGCCGATTACATTCATTACATGGCTGATTTATTAGCCGAGCGAAATAATGGAAAGATACCTAAGGGAAGTAGTATAAAAGTATTTGATGTTGGAGTAGGAGCGAATTGTATTTATCCTCTAATCGGAAATAGAGAATACGGATGGTCGTTCGTTGGATCTGATAATAAACCCGAGGCACTCAAGTCGGCAAAGGATATTCTTGAAAACAACGGCGATGTAAAAGGAAATGTAGAATTGCGTTTGCAACCAAATTCTTCAAACATTTTCAAAGGGATAGTAAAAGAAAACGAGCAATTCGATTTCACGATATGTAATCCTCCTTTTTATTCATCGTTTGAAGAATCTCGGTCAGGGAATATTCGTAAGTTAAGTAATTTGCGCGGGAAGCCCATTAAAGATATTGCTCGGAATTTTGGAGGGAATAATATGGAATTATGGTGCGATGGGGGAGAAGAAAAGTTCGCTAAGCGAATCATAGAGCAAAGCAAACTAATTGCACAATCTTGTTTTTGGTTTTCTACAATGATTTCGAAACAAGCTCATCTCGAAAGTATTTATAAAGCCTTGTATAACGCAGAAGCTGTTGAAGTGAAAACGATTTCTATGACTCAAGGAAATAAATCAAGCCGAATTGTAGCATGGACCTTCCTTACTCCTGTGCAGCAAACCAAATGGGCTATCACCCGATGGAATCCTAAAGTAGAAATAAAATAACTCATTTCAGCACTTCGCCCAAACTACACAAGAAAGTAAATCGTAAACTATTTTGTGAAAGCAACAACTGAAATTTCTACATTCACATCCTTCGGTAATCTCGAAACCTGAACCGTTTCGCGTGCCGGAAAATTACCGCTAAAGTAACTGCCATAAACTTCATTTACGGCTGCAAACTGATTCATATCTTTTAAGAAAATGCCAGTTTTAATTATGTGGGAGAAATCAACTCCTGCTTCTGTTAAAACAGCTCCAATATTTTTCATCACTTGATGGGTTTCATTCTCGATGGTTGATAAATCTAACTCGCCAGTTGCAGGATTAATTGCAATTTGTCCTGAAACAAAAAGCATATTACCAAATTGAACTGCTTGTGAGTAGGGGCCAATAGGTGAGGGAGCGTTGTTGGTATTGATGATTGTTTTCATATTTAAATTTTTTGCGAAGTTAATCGCTTTCTGATTTTGTGATGGTGAATTTATAAATTTGCCTCATGCCTCGCATCGCCATTATCGATAATTACGATTCATTTACGTATAATCTTGTTCATTATCTTGAAGAGATTACGAATGAGGAGGTATCGGTATTTTTTAATGATCATGTCACAATTGATGAACTCGAAAAATTTGATGCGTTGGTTATTTCTCCCGGACCAGGCATTCCTTCAGAGGCTGGTATGACCATTCCAATCATTCAGCATTTTGCAGGTAACAAACCGGTACTAGGAATTTGTCTCGGACATCAAGCAATAGCCGAAGCATTTGGTGGTTTACTGCGACAATTAGATCAGGTTTTACATGGAGTAGTTCGCGTTTGTAGTATTAAGAACGATGATGAAATTTTTACGGGAATTAATTCTGCTTTCGAAACTGGTCGTTATCACAGCTGGGTACCAGATGAAAAATCATTTCCTGATTGTTTGCAAATTCTAGCAACGGATGAAACGAATTGCATCATGGTTTTAAAGCACAAAGAGTACAATATTTACGGAATGCAATTTCATCCTGAATCTATCATGACACCTGATGGGAAAATGATGCTGAGGAATTGGGTTGGTTTGGTCAAAAAATAGAAGACAAAACATAATTCCTTCAAATTAATTCTTTGTCATTTTCAAATCCTCGCTCCCGTTACGAAGCTTTGGTATCAAATCGTCAATCCCGAAAGCTTTCGGGATCAAATTTTCAAATCATCAAATCATCAATCCCGATAAACATCGGGACAAATTAAATTAAACGTTTGTAAATGCTTATCAACCGGCTAATTATTTTTTATCGCATAATTTTGTCGTGGGGTGGGGCTGCTGTCCCCCCATGGTATAGAGAGCAGAAATTTGATCTCGAGACTTCAGGATATGATCACACACTTCTGTCTTTTTTGAATAATATTATTTCAGGCGGATTTCGATTGAAGTATTTATTATATGATTACTCTGGAGTAAATTATTCAATCATCTTAATGGAAAGGCAGAATCATTTACTAAAGATATAGCATCTTATACTCAAATTTTCAAACCGTCTCATCCCGATGCTTCGAGATCAAATTTTCAAATCATCTTAAACGTTTGTAAATGTTTAAAAACCGAATAATAATTTCCGGATAGTTAATTTTACTGCGGTCCCGAGGTTTTCTCGGGATTCGGTGGGGCTGCTGTCCCCCCATGGTATATAGAAGCTGACCCTACCTGAAGAAAGTGACCCGTCCTAAAAAAATTTACAGTTTAAATAATTAATCCTAGTATTATTTTACAGTAGTTTCTTAGTCCTATGTATTAATTTAATTCATTAAACAAATCATCAAACTAGATCGCTATCGGGTCAAATTTTCCAATAATCACATTTGCAAATTCTCCCATTATCACATCGCGAAGCCTCGCGAGCAAATTAATGCTGTATCTTTGCCTCAGAAAGCAAACCGCCTTGTCGCCCTTCGGGGAGGAAAGTCCGGGCAACACAGAGTACCACACTTCCTAACGGGAAGGCAGTAGCGAAGAAATTTACTACCGACAGAAAGTGCCGCAGAAAACTATACCGTCCCGAGTGTAAACCTCGGGATAAGGGTGAAAATGTGAGGTAAGAGCTCACAGGTTGTGGTGGCGACATCCAACCGGGTAAACCTTGTGGGTTGAAAAACCAAATAGGTTGGGGATGAGAGCTGCTCGTTCGATTGAACCTTCGGGTTCTGCCTCAATGGGTAGGTTGAATCAGGTGTTACGCGAGTAACATCGCAGATAAATGACAGGGGCCCGCTCGCGGGAACAGAATCCGGCTTATAGGTTTGCTTTCTTTTATTATTTTTATCCCAATGTCACTCCGCAAAATTTTTATCAAAATAAGTAATAAGCACGATTTGTATTATCGTATTGTGCTCATCACAGCATCGATTTTATTAATCACCTATTTTCTCCCTCAACAGGTAAAGTTTAAATATGATTTTTCTGTAGGTCAGATATGGCATTACGAAGATCTTCGTGCTCCATTCGATTTTCCAATTTATAAATCGCAAAAGCAAATTGATGTTGATCGTGCTCAAATCATTCAGCACTCTTCGCTTTATTTTGTGAAAGATACCTTGGCCTATGTTCATGCGATAGAAGAATTTCATACTTTATTTAGCGATATTAATTCTTGGCCAAGTGCTGAAATCATTATTTCAAAAATTTATAACGATGGTGTTTTTGAATCAACGCGAAATGCTAATCCTGTAGATGGACAGCAATTGTTTATTTTAATTGGAAATTCGGAAACTCCTTCCGAAGTAAATTCTTTGGTAAATATCAATCAACTTACCGAGCGTGTTGCCTATGAACTATCAAAGGTCAATCTTCAAAATAATCAGGAATTAAAAAACGCAATTGTTCAATCAATACGACCTAATCTTACTTTCGAATCAACGCTAACAGAAAAAAATAGACAGCAGCAACTCTCAGATATTAATCCTGTTCGTGGGATGGTGAGAAAAGGAGTTTTGCTTGCTGAGCAAGGCAAGATGGTTGGTCAACAGGATTATGAAGCACTTTCGTCCTTGCGCAAGGCATTCATGGGTGAGAATGTAGGAAACTCAATGTTGTCATGGCTTTATGTTGGTTATTTGTTGCTCGTTTCTGTTGCAATAATTATCCTTCTTTCTTTTCTCTGGTTATTGCGAAAAGATATTTTCTTGAACTCTCGCAAGATGGGTTTGTTGTTTTTGCTGATTGTTATTACTTGCCTTAGTTATTCAAAGGTTTTAATGACCGACAAAGTAGATGTATTACTTGTTCCTCTTTGTGTTTTACCATTAGTCGTACGCGCTTTTTTTGATACACGTTCGGCGCTCTTTGTTCATGTACTAACAATGCTTATTCTAGGAAGTATTGCTCCATCTGGATTTGATTTTGTGTATATGCAAATCATCACTGGAATGGTAGCAGTTTTCAGTGTGTTTAATATGCGCAAACGAGGTCAGTTGTTCTTGGCTGTTGGATTAATTTTTCTTTCATATTGCGTAACATACATTGGTATCTCATTGCTGAATGAAGGTAGCATCGATAAGTTTAATTATGTCAATCTTGTTTGGTTATTAGGCAACGGATTTCTTACACTACTCGCTTATCCACTAATATTTTTCATAGAGAAAATATTCGGACTTACGAGTGACTTTTCATTGATGGAGTTGTCTGATTTTAATAGTGAATTATTGCGTGATTTATCGCTAAAAGCACCCGGCACTTTCCAGCATTCATTGCAAGTGGCTAATCTTGCAGAAGCTGCTATCTACAAAATAGGAGGAAATTCTTTATTAGTCAGAGTAGGCGCTTTGTATCATGACATTGGTAAAATGGATATGCCCATGTACTTTATCGAGAATCAGTCAACACAGGTTAATCCGCATGATGAATTGGCATTCGAAGAAAGTGCATCGCTGATTATTAGTCACGTTTCACTCGGAATTAAAAAAGCTAAAAAGTATAATTTACCTGATGTTATTATCGATTTCATCCGTACTCACCACGGAACAACTGTAGTCCAGTATTTCTATCAATCATTTTTGAAAAACAACCCCGATGAAAATGCTGATGAGGCTGATTTCTCTTATCCTGGTCCTAAGCCTTTTTCTAAAGAGACCGCTGTACTCATGATGGCTGATTCAGTCGAAGCCGCTGCACGCAGTCTTGCTATGCACGATGCTCAATCGATAGAGCGTTTGGTTGATGTGATTATTAACCATCAGATAAATGCGGGACAGTTTGAGAATTGTGATATTACTTACAAGGATATCACCGCTATTAAAAAGATTTTCAAGAAAATGCTGAGTAGTATTTATCATGTTCGTGTAGCTTATCCTTCAGCTTCTTAAAGATTTATTAGTTTTCCTTTTTCGAGTGTTTTCTTCACTATTTTTGTAGTCCTTATGTCTGATATTATTCGTTTGTTACCTGATGCTGTTGCTAATCAGATTGCCGCTGGAGAAGTAATTCAGCGCCCCGCTTCTGCTGTGAAAGAGTTAATGGAAAATGCCATAGATGCAGGAGCTACAAAAGTTCAATTAATCTTGCGTGATGCAGGAAAGTCACTTATTCAAGTTGTTGATGATGGTAATGGTATGTCTGATACCGACGCACGACTTTGTTTCGAACGTCATGCAACATCTAAGATCAGAAAGTCGGATGATTTATATACGCTGCGCACTATGGGATTCCGTGGCGAAGCCCTTGCATCGATTGCTGCTATTGCGCAAGTAGAATTAAAAACACGTTTAGTAAATACTGAAATCGGAACGAAAATTCATATCGAGGGAAGTGAAGTAAAAGTGCAGGAACCCGTTGCGGCACCCGAAGGAACTTCATTTGCTATCAAGAATCTTTTTTATAATGTTCCTGCCCGAAAAAATTTCCTTAAGTCAGATCCTGTTGAGTCGCGCCATATCAACGAAGAGTTTATTCGTGTTGCATTAGCGAATCCAGAAATTGCATTTACGATGCATCAAAATGGACATCTCGTTTATGATTTGAAGAAAGGAAATTTCAAACAACGTATTTCTGCCATCTTCGGAAATAATTATTCAGAACGTATGGTTCCTATCGAAGAGGAAACAACCATCGTTAATATCGAAGGATTTGTAGGGAAGCCAGAGTTTTCTAAGAAGTCGCGCGGTGAACAGTATTTTTTTGTGAATGGTCGTTTTATAAAAGATAATTATTTACACCATGCCGTTTCCGCAGCATTTGAATCGTTAATTCCTAAAGATGCTTATCCTTCGTATTGGTTAAACATATCAATTGATCCTGCATCCATCGATGTAAATATTCATCCAACAAAAACAGAAATTAAATTCCTGGATGATAAAAATGTGTATGCTATTCTTCGTGCATCAGTAAAGCGCGCGTTAGGAAAGTTTAGTGTAATGCCTTCGCTCGACTTTGAACAGGAGTCTACTTTCAATTTGCCAATTGAGAAAATGAATTCTATTCCAGTACAGCCTACAATTAGAGTTAATCCGAATTATAATCCGTTTAAAACAGAAACGAATGACGGTTCAGCAAATAAATTCAGAACGCAGTGGAATAATGCAGAGCCAGCACGAACGCAGGAATGGCTGAAAGCACACGAAGATTTAAAAAAACAAAATCCTGCAGTGCAACAGCAACTTGGTAGCACTTCTCGTGAAAAATCTTTGAGTGATATTCTCGAGGAACTAGACGATTTTCGTTTTGTACAGGTAAGTTCAAAGCATTTTACAGCCGCAAGTGAAAATGGTTTATTACTAATTGATATAATGGGGGCCTATGAGCGTATTCATTATGAAAGATACCTTCACGCTCTTGAAAAGAAACCCGCTGCTGCACAGCAGCAATTGTTTCCACCTCAGATTCACTTGTCGCCCGCAGATGCGCAAATGGTAAAAGAGCTGGAGGAAGATTTACGTAAGCTTGGTTTTGATTTATCTGATTTTGGTAATAATACCATTGTGGTGAACGGAATTCCTGCAGAGTTAGAGGCTGGTAACGAAGAACAATTCTTACATCAGATATTTGAACAATACAGAAACAACAAAGATCAGATACGTTTAAGTTCGCACGAAAATCTTGCGCGTGCAATGGCAAAGAGTTTATTGAGTCGCGTGAATAGAAAGTTCGCAGCTCGTGAACTGAAGCAAATTGCTATCGACTTATTACAATGTGAGAATCCGAATTATAATATAACAGGTAAGCCTATACTAAAATGGCTTAATGAAAGCGATTTACAATCATTATTTTAGTTTATGAACGATTATCAACGCCCATCAGGATTTCAAGTGCTACCTCCAGTTGTAAAAAACTTGTTGATTCTGAATGTGCTTATATTTTTACTGACCTATGTGTTAGAGCTTAAAACAGGTTTCGATTTAAACGAGTATTTAGGATTGCATTGGGTTACATCAAGTGCATTTTTGCCTGTGCAGTTTATATCTTACATGTTTTTGCATGGTGGTTTTATGCATATTTTCTTTAACATGTTTGCACTGTGGACATTCGGTACTGTTTTGGAAAACACCTGGGGTGCAAAACGATTTATTATTTTTTATGCTGTTTGTGGTATAGGCGCTGCCGTTACACAGACTGCTGTTGTGGGTTGGGACATTAAAACATCACAGGAGGCCGCTGATAAATATTATGCTGATAAGTCGCCCGATGCGTTTTTGGTTTTTGTAAAG
>CAMBYJ010000074.1 GCA_945872015.1 Chitinophaga pinensis
TTTGGAGCAATCCATTTTGAGTTTACTACTTTTCCCTCCTTTGTTCCAGCTAGTAAATAAGGCGAAAGCAATGCTCCATTGTCTTTTATTTTTAATTCATAATTATCTCCAGCAGTTTTAATTGCCGATATCTTGTAATCTATTTTATCTGTTGTGTTTATTAAATCCTGAAAAAACCAGTTTAAACTTTTATCACTCACTTCTTCAAATACTTTTTGCATATCCTTCGGGTAAGGATGTTTAAATGCCCATCTGTCGAAATAAGTACGCATGCAATTGTCAAATACTTCATCACCTAAATAGCTCTTTAAATAATTCAATACATAACCTGTTTTCATGTAAACAATGGTTCCATAATTCATAGAGGTGTATTTCGCTGAATGTAATTCAATAGGTTGATCATCGTTTTCTGCCGCCGATAACAAATACGCAAATCCAAACGCATCTTTATAGTTTAAGCGATCTAGTCCAATGATTTTATTAAGTCCTCCAAGTCCCTCGCTAAGGCTATTTGATAAGGAATCCGCTTTCGGTGGGTATTTCGTTAAGCTATAGCGCATCTCATAAAATGAGTTGACCCCTTCGTCCATCCAAGGGTGTTCTCGTTCATTGCTTCCGAAGATTCCATAAAACCAGTTGTGTCCAACTTCATGTACAATAGTTGTTTCTAACGTTTTGGCATTACCGCTTGCGCCTATAATGGTCACATTTGGATATTCCATTCCGCCGCCCGCTGCAATTGTACCATCCACTGCCGTACAATGATTATAAGGATAATCGCCAATCCAATTCGAATAATACTTCAGAGCATCTTTTATGTACTCAGGACTTTTCAACCATAGATTATATTCATTGTTGGTAAATAACGACCATGTAGTGACTCTTTTACCAGTTCTGTCTAAAACTATTTCATCTTTTAAAACATGATAGCGTTTATCTGCAAACCATCCGAAATCATGAATTTTTTCCTGATGAAAATGAATTGTTTTTAATTTATCTGAGCTCTTTGGGAAACTCATATCTTTTTTTTCATTGGGCAATAATACATCCACTTGATTCATTGTTTTAACCGCTAAGCCATTCATGCGAATAATCTCAGCAGCATTATCGCTATTCGCATCTTCAACTAAATCTCCTGTAGCACCTACCACATAGTTTTCTGGAAGTGTTAGATAAACATCAAAGCTTCCATATTCAGAATAAAATTCTCCCTGATTTAAATAGGGCATGTTATGCCATCCAAACTGATCATATACTGCAGGCTTTGGATACCATTGAGTAATAGCATAGGCTTGTCCTATATGACCTAAGCGTGAAAATTTCCCATTGGGGATTTTAACTTTAAAAGGAGTAGTGATTACCGCCCGTTGTCCTGGTAAAAGAGGTTCGTTAAGCACTAATTTGCAGTAGTCGTTATGTAGCCCATCGAAATCAACTTGAACTGATTTAGTGTTTACCTTAAAATCAATTGAGTCGATATGCCCGCGATCTTTTTCTTCTGCAAAATATAGGGCGCTATTACCTTGATTTAATTCCTGCTGACATAACGCTGTATTTTTGTCTTTGTATGCATTAGGCCAAAGATGTATGTAAATGTAAGTTAAGGTATCTTGAGACCGATTGATATAATCTATACTGATCTTAGCAGATAAAGTGTGATTGACATCGTTTAATGAGCAATAAATTTTATAGTTAACCTCTTGTTGAAAATAGTTGCTTTGAGCTAATAGAACTATAGGAGATAAAAGTGTAGCGAGAACAAAAATGATTTTCTTTAACATGTTTTTTCGTTTTATCAGCACGAAATTATGTAAATTTAGAGTAACTTCTATTTTCGATATTCTTTGTATGGTATTTAAAACCTGCAGTATTTTTTTATTTGATAAATGGTTTAATAAGCTGATAAACTTAATCTGCGAATTGTGCAACATTTCATCTCATTGTTGTAACGCCTTCTAGATTGAGGTTACTCATTTTTGAACTATCATAATTAGCGAGTTATCACCCCCGGTCTTTTTTATTTTGTTGTCGTTTGCAATTCAGCCAGACTGATGATTCGTTAATATGTAATTTATATTTTCTCATTAAAGGGTGAGAGTTTTCTCACCCTTTTTTTAAAACCTATGACAATGGATAATTCAGAAGTTGAAAAATCGAAAGCCTTAATAACAGTTGAACTTATTGAGTACATCCCAAATTCAGTAGTAATTAAAACAATTTTGAAAAAGACAACTGGATCTGTCACTGTAATGTCTGTTGATGATGGTGAAGGTTTGTCCGAAAGAACAAGTGCTTTTGATACCTATGCTCAAATAATTGATGGACAGGCTGAGCTAATAATAGGAGGTAAGAAGTTTGTTTTATTTACAGGTGAATCTATCGTTATTCCTGCACATGTTTCAAGTTTTGTAAGCCCTAATCACCGCTTTAAAATGATATTAACCGTCATAAAAAGTGGATATGAAATGTAATTTTAAAACCTTTTCTTATGAATATTTCAACTATTTACAACAGCACATTGCATTTAGCTGCAATCAAAACCTGTAGTGTTATCGGTCATTCATGGCGATATAAAGATTATTCTAATTTCATTAAGCCTGATGGTAGTCAGTATGATTTTACAATGGCACGTTGGTGTTGGCGTTGTCATCAACGTGCTTATTACAAAAACAACTGGGAATACGGTGAAAAAAGCAAATTCGATTTCATAAGCGATGCTTTAAGTGTACGATTAATCAAACTGTAGGCAAATTGATTTCTATTTGGTATGATATATTTCATAATTTATTACGAGATAAATAATGCTAGTAGTTATGTTTTTCTTTCGCCGATGTATTAATATCGCATAAGTATTCGAAATACTATTAATTACAAGATTATCACTTTTAAATTATTTCTATGAAATTGTATATAAAACATATGGTAAGTATTCGCTGTACAATGTTTGTGAAGAGCGAATTGGAAAAAATGGGATATACAGATTGTAATGTTAAGCTTGGAGAGGTTGTATGTCTTAATGATTTATCAAGCGCTCAACTAGATCATTTAAAAGAGGTGCTCCATGATGCTGGGCTTGATGTTTTAGATGATAAAAAATCAATTTTAATTGAAAGAATCAAAAATGTGGTTATTGAAATGGTTCATTATCTGGATGAATTTCCTAAAACAAAATTCTCATGTTATTTAGCAGAAAAATTAAATTATGATTACACCTATTTATCAAATCTTTTTTCAGAAACGGAAGGTCGAACTCTTGAGCATTTTGTGCTACATCATAAAGTAGAAAAGATAAAAGAGTTGATTATGTATGATGAACTAAATCTAACAGAAATAGCTTTTAAAATGCATTATAGCAGTGTCGCTCACTTGTCCAATCAGTTTAAAAAAATTACTGGACATTCGCCTTCTGCATTCAAGGCAATGCATAATCGTTCTCGTTTAAATTTGGAAGATGTGTGAATCGTATAATTCAGAAGTTGTCTTTTGTAATGTATTCCCTTTTGCTTATATGCACCTTTGTTACGTAATAGTTTTTATTACTATGCACCCGCAGATTTCGGGTTAAATCTAAAAACCATGGATGAATTAATTGAGAGTCCTATTACCTCAAGGGCAAAATGGACCGAGCTTAAAGCTAAGCTTAAAACAAAATTCCCAGCTTTGACGGATACTGATCTTCAGTATGACGAAGGGAAACAGAATGTAATGTTTGATAAACTCCAAGTCAAATTGGGGAAAACAAAAGCAGAGCTAGACTCTATTTTGAAAACATTATAGTTTTTGTTTAAAGAGCCGCAAAATTTGCGGCTCTTTTTTATGCTGTTACTTTGTTTTTGATGGATTCTTTAAGGTTGAAAACAAAATCATCAAATAAATATTCTGAATCATGCGGACCAGGAGCAGCTTCAGGATGATGTTGAACAGAAAAAGCAGCTTTATCTTTTACTCTGATTCCTTCAATGCTATTGTCATTTAAATTAATATGTGTTATTTCAACGATGTCTGATTTTTCTACGTCTTCTGGCATTACCGCAAATCCGTGATTTTGTGACGTTATTTCACAACGACCTGTAATAATATTTTTAACTGGATGGTTAATTCCTCTATGACCATTATGCATTTTAAAGGTACGAATACCACAAGCTTCAGCCAATAACTGATGTCCTAAGCAAATTCCAAAAATAGGTAAGTTAGTAGCTAACATTGCTTTTACTTTTCCAACAGTGTCAGGCATAGCACCTGGGTCTCCAGGGCCATTGCTTAACATAAATCCATCAGGCTCCCACTGCATAATTTCATCAAAAGTAGTAGGGTATGGGAACACACGTACATGGCATCCTCTGTCTGCTAATAATCGAACAATATTTAATTTAACTCCAGCATCAAGTAAAGCCACTTTATAATCGCCACCTTCATTATAATCAACTATTTGTTGTGTAGATACTTTAGAAGATAGTTCCAAGCCTTCCATAGGAGGTACATCTTTTAACATTTGTGTTAATTCGTCGATGTTTTGGTTGGCAGTACTAATAATTGCATTCATAGCACCTTTCTCGCGTATGTGTTTTACGATAGCACGGGTATCCACATCCGTTATAATGACTAAATTCTTGGTAGCTAAAAATTCTTGTATCGATTGATCGGCTTCTTTTCTGGAAGGTATCTGACTTAAGTTTCTGCAGATTAATCCTGAGATTTTTATTCCGTCTGATTCCGACTCACTATTTTTAATTCCGTAATTGCCAATATGTACACTAGCCATTACCATTAATTGTCCTGTATAAGAAGGGTCAGTAAAAATCTCCTGGTAACCAGTCATTCCAGTGTTAAAACATAGCTCTCCAGTTGCAACTCCAACTGCCCCTGCGGCCATTCCTTTAAAAACAGTTCCATCAGCTAAAACTAAAACAGCAGGTAATTTGGGAGCGTATTTCATGGGAGTTTAGATTTCGGCAAAATTAATGATTCAAGCTCAAATATTAAATTGGTTTTATAAACAAAGTGAAAAATAAATACCATCCATTTCAGAGGGAAGTTGTTCATTTGTAATAATTAATTATTAACAAAGTCGTTTATAAGCTTACTTCAAAAAATATTCAATTCTTGAAAGGTACTTTTACTTTCTGCCAAAGTCTGCTGGATTTTCACCCCAGATTTCTGTCTCCCACTTATGAATAGGATTTTTATAAGTATTGTTTTGTAACCACGTCTCAGCTCTGTCGATTAATTCAAAGAGAATTGCATTTTTTGACGTTTCAACTAGCTTAGTTCCACACTTTTTCTTTTTTACCCAGCCAATTGCAATCTTACTATCGCTGTAAATAATTTTATTGGGCAACTCGCATTTTTTCAGATAAGCTAATGCATGCACAAGAGCTAGAAACTCCCCTATGTTATTTGTCCCATCGGCATAAGGACCCATTAAAAACAATTCAGTTTTCGTAGTAGTATCAACACCCTTGTATTCCATTTTTCCTGGATTACCACTGCAGGCTGCATCTACAGAAATGCTGTCACGAATAGGGTTATGGGTTGGTGGATGAGATATTTTTAAAGTCTTTTTTGTCCCTTTTGAAAAGGCAGAAATATGATTTGAATAATGGCTCTTAAATGCAGCATCCGCTTCAACTTTACTTGTAAACGATTTGTATTTGGCAGCAGCAAAACCTTCAATATTTTTTTTGCAAGTATCCCAACTGCTGTAAACACCAGGAGACCTTCCTTCCCAAACAACGTAAAATTTCTTCTTCGTAGCCATTGTCGCAAACTTACAGATTTTTGATTAATAAGTCGGTTGATTACTTGTTTCGTAATTATGAAAAATGAACTTTTTTAAATTTAAATTTGTTATTAAATCAAACAAAATGTACGCAAGTATAACCTCTGAAATACTTCAATCGCTAAACGAAATTTGCGGGGCAGAATATGTTTTTACAGATGCAGAACAACTGCAAAATTATTCTCACGACGAAACGGAAGATTTGAAATTTTTACCTGCTGTTGTAGTTAAGCCAACTTCTGTAAATCAGATTGCAGAAATAATGCGCATTGCTAACGCAGAGCAAATTCCCGTTACTCCTCGAGGTGCTGGAACAGGATTAAGCGGCGGTGCTCTACCTGTGCATGGCGGAATACTTTTGTCGATGGAAAAGTTTAATAAAATTCTTGAAATCGATGAGCGAAATTTGCAGGCAACTGTTGAATCTGGAGTAATTAATCAAGTATTTAGAGATGCAGTTGAAGCAAAGGGATTATTCTATCCACCAGATCCTGCTTCAAGAGGAAGTTGTTTTTTGGGAGGAAATTTAGCTGAGAATGCTGGTGGTCCAAGGGCGGTAAAATATGGAACCACCAAAGATTATATCTTGAATTGTGAAGTTGTTCTGCCGAATGGTGAGGTAATATGGACAGGTGCTAATGTGTTAAAAAATTCTACTGGTTATAATTTGACGCAGTTGATGATTGGTAGCGAAGGCACATTAGGAATAGTAACTAAAATTGTTTTTCGTTTGATTCCATTACCTACGCAAAATTTATTGATGCTCGTTCCTTTTTATTCTCCTGAAAAAGCATGCGAAGCAGTAAGTGCAGTTTTTCGTGCAGGATTTATTCCTTCGGCGATGGAGTTTATGGAACGTGATGCCATTGATTATGTGATGCAGTTTGTAGATGTGAAAATTCCTGTGAAAGATGAACATAAAGCACATCTTCTGATTGAAGTTGATGGCAATGATGTAGATGTTTTATTCAAGGAATGTGAACAAATAACAGAGTTGATGTATCAGTTCGAATGTGATGAAGTTTTGTTTGCCGATACTGCCGCACAAAAAAATGAACTTTGGAAAATGCGTCGTGCAGCTGGCGAAGCTGTAAAATCACATTCAGTATACAAAGAAGAAGATACTGTAGTGCCTCGCGCAGAATTACCTAAACTATTAGCAGGTGTAAAGTCTATTGGTAAAAAATATGGCTTTCGTTCTGTTTGCTACGGACATGCAGGAGATGGTAATTTACATGTAAATATTTTGAAGGATGGAATGAGTGATGATGACTGGCATAACAAAGTCCCGCATGGAATCAGAGAAATATTTAAACTATGCGTAGAACTCAAAGGAACTATCAGTGGAGAGCATGGAATTGGATACGTACAGAAGGGCTATATGGACATTGCATTCAATTCAACTCAAATCCAAATTCAGAAGGGAATCAAACGATTATTTGATCCAAATAACATTCTGAATCCGGGTAAAATGTTTGTATAATTCTTGGAACTTTTTAGCTCGTAAATCGTTAAAAGCAATATTCTCTTTTTTCAAGAGTTATAACTTATAATGATTTATAGAATTGAAATAAAAAAAATGTTTTTCTCTTCTAAGGCAATTCAGCGAGTTGTTTTAGGCATGTTTTTATTTTTCTTTTCTACTTCTGATGCTCAAGAATTATGGGGTATTGCCAATAGTAATCATGCTGGTCAGATGGGATTAACCATGAATCCTGCATCTGTAGTTGGTGAACCATTTAGGTGGGAGTTACACTTGTTTTCGTTGGATGCGAATGCTGCTAATAATTATATTTATTTAAAAAAGGGAAGAGGCCTATTGCCCTTGAGTGATTCAAAAGACGAACCTACAACTGATCGTTACACAACATCTGATAAATGGTCGTTTGGCTCTGCGTTTTTTAAGGCGCCCGCATTCTTGTATTCTCAAAAGAAATATGGAATTGCATTTTCAACTTCTTTACGAGGTGGATATAGCGCAGTTGATGTTCCTTGGCATCTTGCAAAATTTGCAAAAGAGGGGTTCGAGTATGACCCATTGCAATCTTATTTTTTCGAAGGAGGAAATGTAAAAGTAGGTATGATCTCATGGCAAGAAACTGCAATAACTGTCGGTGCGCTTGTTGTTGATGATGCTAGTAATTATCTCACCTTCGGACTAACGGGAAAGAATAACCGTGGATTCGAAGCGGCTTATGTTAATCTGAATTCAGTCACCTATAATTCAGCCGCAGATTCGCTATTGATTGTTCAGAACATCAACATGAATTACGGCCATTCAGTTCCTGAAGATGATGAATTTAAATTATCGAGTATTCTTTCAAGAAGAGGTAAGGGGTGGGGA
>CAMBYJ010000075.1 GCA_945872015.1 Chitinophaga pinensis
ATTCCTGCAGACGGATTAATATACGACGGTTATGGGCTAATTGATGCATCTGCTTTAACAGGAGAATCAATTCCTGAATCAAAATCGATTAACGATAAAGTTTTAGCCGGTACGATTTTATTAGAAGGTTCGATAAAGTTTATTGTTAAAAAATGTGGAAATGATACGTCCTTGTCGAGCATGATTGACCTTGTAAAAAAATCTACTTTTAAAAAACCAGCCTTTCAAAAGCTTAGTGATAAAATCAGTTTGATTTTTGTCCCAACGGTGATTGGCATTTCAGTTATCACATTTTTAATTAATCACTTTGTATTTGATATTTCAATTACTAATTCGATGTTAAGAGCTATCGCTGTATTGGTTATCTCTTGTCCTTGCGCAATGGGTTTAGCTATTCCTACAGCTGTAGCAGTTAGTATTGGCAATGCTGCTAAAAAAGGCATTCTGATTAAAGGGGGTGATATATTCGATAAAATTCAAAATATTCAAGAGATTGTATTTGATAAAACAGGAACACTTACAACTGGGAATTTCAAAATCGAAAAAATAAATTACACTAACCATGATGCATTAACCCCATCAATACTTTACTCCTTAGAACAATATTCCAGCCATCCGATTTCTAAATCGATACTAGCCTATTTGCAGCATTCTGAACAAAACAAAGCTTCAATTGGATTTCAAAATATTCAGGAAATAAAAGGAAAAGGAATATTTGCTAAAGACAAAGATGGAAACGATTATTATGTAGGTAGTGGTAAATTTGCTCCTATAGAGACAGACTCAAAATATCAGGTCTATTTATTTAAAAATAAAGAATTACTAGCCTATATCGAGTTAAAAGATGAAGTAAGATTAGAAGCGAAAGAAGTGATTGAATGGTTGAAATCACAAAACATAAAAACCACCTTATTAAGTGGCGATACGAACGATCGATGTGATTCAATCGCAAAAGAATTGGGAATAGAAACTTATTTTGCGCAGCAATTGCCACAGGAAAAAGCGGACTATATCGAAAAGCAATCAAAATCACATGCAGTGGCTATGATTGGTGATGGGATCAATGACGCAGCTGCATTAAGTTTAGCAAATTTAAGTTTAGCCATTGGCGATGGAAGTTCAATCGCAATTAGTAGCGGAGAAATTGTTTTAATGACAAAAAATCCTTTAGTAGGAATTAAAAAAATAAAAATGCTTTCTGAATTCACGAATAAAATAATCAGACAAAATTTGTTCTGGGCATTTATTTATAATATTATCGCAATACCATTTGCAGCAACAGGTTTATTGCATCCTATGATAGCATCATTATCGATGGGTTTTTCAGATGTGATTGTGATTGGAAATTCATTGAGAATTAAAAACAAATAAGTGCAAAAGCTATTCAACAAATTAACCATTGCTAATTATCTCCAGTTCTTTCAGATTGCGAGGTATGCGGGACTATTCCTGTCTGGTATTTTATTGGCAAAATTTGGTGTTCCATTACCCATTATCGGACAATATGAATTCATATTATTTTTAGGGGCTATCGTTAGCTTCTTTTGGGTTGGGGGCATTAATCAAACCTTACTTTCAAACTATCACAAAGAATCAGATAAAAATGGACTATTATCAAAGGTAATAAGCACTCAATTTTTCCTTGGGATTATATCCTCAATAATAGCAATCACTTATCTTATTGTTATTGATGATTCTTATGGTTTTGGCTACCCTACGATCCTTTTAATTGGATCTTACATATTGCTAAACACCTTAACATTTTTCAACGAGCACTATTATCTTATAAAAGAAAATACCAACAAACTAACACTTTATGCTTTAGGTAATTTTTGTGTTCAGTTGTTAGCGGTGGCAGTTGTAGTACTTACGAACCCAACAATTAAAAACTTTATATATGCACTAGTTGGTATTTCTATTTGGAAAACACTTGTACTTTTTTATAATTTACAATCAGAAAAAATCCGATTAACTATCAAACCAGACTGGGCATTTTTAAAGCTATGTAGTCCACTAATTTTCGGATTATTAATTAGTGGATCCGCAGATTACATTGATAGCTTTTTAGTTCTTCATTTTTTCGGGAGTGAATCCTTTGCAATTTTCAAATACGGCGCAAAAGAATTTCCGCTATCGTTATTGTTGGCCAATTCACTCAGCCTTGCAATGGTAAGTCAGATTGCAAAACAAGATAATTTAAAAATAGGTCTTGAGGAATTAAAGCAACAAAGTTCACGACTGATGAATGTGCTATTCCCCCTGACATGGATCTTTCTAATTAGTAGCAAGTTTTTGTATCCACTAATTTTTAGTCATGCCTTTGAACAAAGTGCTAGTATATTTAATATTTACCTCTTACTTATTATCAGCAGAATGATTTTTCCTCAATCTATCTTATTGGCCATTAATCGACGTGATTTAATTTTAAAAACAGCCTATTGGGAAGTCATTATTAACATACTTTCGAGCGTAATTTTGATGTGGAAGTTTGGAATAATTGGCATTGCCTATGGAACTTTTGTAGCTTTTTTGAGTGAAAAAATAATCCTGGCCTATCGACTTAAAAGGCTAAAAATTGATTTTCAACAATATACAAATTTCGGCAAGTGGATTACATTCACAATAATTACCGTTTTACTGTATTTTTTTGTTGAAAACTTTCTATAGGTAAAAAAACAAAACAATACTTGGTAATAAACGAAAAACTATTAGATTTGTCAATCGAGTGTTTTTACTACCCGAAAAACAATAAATTATTTAAATTAACAATCAATAACTAAAACCATTTAACATGAAAAAACTACTACTTTGCGGAATCGCATTAACAGTGGCACTTTCTGTTTCTGCTCAAAATCGCGCAGGTAACAAAGTTACCTTAAAGAACGCGAGCCGTTACAACAAAGTGGCTAAAGCTCAAAAGCAATCAACTGGTATTGACAACTTCACACCAGTGCGCGTACCTGCTGCACCGTCAGCAAGCGTTTCTCAATCGTACAGAACAAGTGCAGCTCAAACTGAGTTTGTAATTGGAAACACATTGTATGATTTACAATCTAACCGTGGACCAGCTCGTCGTATCGTTAACAACAGCGACGGTTCTATCTCTGCTGCTTGGACATTCTCAGCTAACCAATCAGGTTACCCTGATCGTGGAACAGGTTACAACTATTTTGATGGA
Source organism: Chitinophaga pinensis (assembly GCA_945872015.1). Taxonomy (GTDB): domain Bacteria; phylum Bacteroidota; class Bacteroidia; order AKYH767-A; family OLB10; genus CAINEC01. The sequence goes on from CAMBYJ010000075.1 coordinate 3,179, forward strand.
TCTGCTTGGGGAGCAATTCCTACAGCTCGTATTGAAGGTGTAAGAACTGGATTTGCTAACATTGATGTATCAGGTGGAAATGAATATTCACTTTGTCATAATGGTTCTGGTGCTGGTGTTTTATTAACTAGAACTAAAGGTGCTGGTGCTTGGACAACTTACACTCCGGCTGGTGGTACTACTCCAGGAGCAGACGTTTGGTTTAGAATGGCAGCTGGTGGAGCTAATGGCAACACAGTTCACGCTATTGTAAACTCTCAAGGTTCAGGAACAACTCCAGTTTTAGGTCAAAATGGCCCTCTAACTTACTCTCGTTCACAAGACGGTGGTGTAACTTGGGATATTCAACACGTAGTATTACCTGGTTGTGATTCTTCTTTCTACGCTGGTTTCAGTGCAGAAAATTATAGCGTTGACTGCAGAGGAAACACTGTAGTTATTGCTGCTTGTGACCTTATGTGTGATGTTGTTATGTGGAAATCTACTGATAACGGAACAACTTGGACAAAAACAATTATCGAAGCTGCTCCAATCGCAGATTACAATACAGCTTCTGATTATGCTCCATTATTATCTGATGTAGATGGTGATGGTGTTGCTGATACAATTTTATCAAATGCAGGTGATATGAACGTAACATTAGATAACAACGGAATGGTTCACGCTACGTGGAGCTTAATGCGTTGTTTAGATGATGATACAACTGCTGGTACTTCATTAGGAGTATTCTTAACAACTTCTGGTATCATGTACTGGAACGAAGGTATGTCAGCTGCTGCAGAAGTTGCTGGTCTAGTTGATCAAAATGGTGATGGACAGTTTACATTACCTGAAGGCGATGGAACAAACTTATCTTTCGGTCGTTACGGAAACGGTGGTTTAACAATTCACCCACAAATAGGATTTGATGGAAACAACAATGTATTCTTAGTTTACTCTTCAGTTTCTGAAGCTACAGATACTATTAACTACAATGCTGCTTTACGTCACGTATTCTTAACTTACTCTACTGATATGGGTGCTACGTGGTCTACACCAGAAGATTTAATTCCTTCAGCTGCTCAAGGTGGTGACGGTGAATACCAAGAAGGTGTTTGGCCATCAATCGCTAAAGACAATGGTAACAATGTACACATCGTTTATCAACGTGACCCATGTCCTGAGTATTTCGTAAACAATACTTCAGTTTATGGTCCTCAAAACACTTCAACAAACGACATTATCTATGTATCATGGACAAATGCAGTTGGTGTTTCTGAAATCACTAAAGCAAGTACATTCACAATGAGCCAAAACTACCCTAACCCAGTTAACGGTAATACTCGTTTTGATTTAAACTTAAATGCTAATTCTGACGTGACTGTTGAATTATACAATGTATTAGGCAAATTAGTTAAGACTGAAACATTGACTAACCTAAACGCTGGTTCTAACGTAATCTCTTTAGACCTTGCTGGTTTCAATGCAGGATTATATACTTACTCTGTAATTGTAGGTGCTGAGAAATTAACTCGCACTTTAATGGTTAAGTAATTAGTATATCACTGATATTAAAAAACCCTGTAGTTTTCACTACAGGGTTTTTTATTGCTTATACTTTTTTAGTTTAACTACTTTATATCAAATAAAGAATTAACACCTATCGACCTTTCAATAAGAAAACCTTCTCCAAAGCGAGAATTTATTGGACGACCATAGTCTAATCCACGAGCCATAACAAAATCCATAAACTCTTTAGTAGAAATTAAAGTTTGAGGTTCATTTTGATCCTGATCAAGAGAATAAAACTGACTTTTAAATGCAGCAATAGCTGATAATTTTTGGTCTAGAAATTTTTCAATATCAACAACAAAATCAGGCTTGTGGTAATGATCTTGTATGTAATGATAAACAACTTTAGGTCGCCATTCTTGTTGCTCTATTCCTTCGTATTGTGTTTCAATTTTTCTTAATCCTGATAAAAAACAAGCTGTTGATACTAATTTACTTGCTTTTCCATGATCTGTATGACGGTCGCTCACCGCATTACACAAAACCACTTCCGGTTTTAAATAACGAATCCACTTAATTACCTCTAACTGATTTACTTCATTATCCATGAAGAATCCGTCACGAAGCCCTAAGTTCAGACGCATTTCAACTCCAAGAATACGTGCACTTTCAATTGCTTCCTTATCGCGAATATCAGCACTACCTCTAGAACCAAGTTCACCACGGGTTAAATCGATAATGCCCACTTTTTTTCCATTAGCAACCTCCATTGCAATTGTTCCTCCTGCACCTAACTCTACATCGTCGGGATGTGCCCCAAAGGCTAAAATATCGAGCTTAATCATTATTGAAAATTTAATTTTTACATTAACATTGAAAACAAACCTAATCGAATAAAAGATTCGCTTTTTCGAGTCTATTTTCTTGCAATATTATTAAATTAAATAGCACCTTTGCACTGAAATGTCGTTTAGTCGAAAAGTTGCACAACTTGTCCTATTAGAAGCAAGGTTAGAATGGAAAAATAAACAATCCATTACAGCCCTGTTAATTTATTCGCTAGCCAGTATTTTTGTTACCTACCTCGCATTTCAACAAACCATCGATTTAACAACCTGGAATTCTTTATTCTGGCTAATTATGTTGTTTGCATCGACAAACGCTATTGCTAAAAGCTTTTTACAAGATTCAAAAGGATTACAGTTGTATTACTACAGCATGCTTTCGCCAAAGCAATTGATTCTTGCAAAGATTATCTACAATCTACTATTGCTTAGCGGTCTATCACTCGTTAACTTTTTCATATTCCAGCTTATTTTCCCAATTGAAATTAATGAAATAGCTCAATACCTATTAAGTATTTTATTAGGCTCCATCGGATTATCAACTGTCTTAACAATGGTGGCAGGAATTGTTTCTAAAGCCAATAACAATGCTGCATTATTGGCTATTTTAGGATTCCCATTACTATTTCCGCTGTTAAGCATTATCATACAATGTTCGATGAATGCCATCAATGGTTTTGATTGGATGGTTAATCAGCAATTATTCATCGTACTTATCAGTTTAAATTTGATTACCATACTCCTATCCTACTTACTGTTTCCTTATCTTTGGCGTGAATAAAATGGACTCGTTTTACAAAAATAAAATTGCTCGTGCGTGGTGGTGGAAAATCATCGCAATCGTTTGTTTAGTATACACCTGCTATTACGGATTTATAGGCGAAGTACCTGCCATGGTTGTATTGCATGAAACAATACGAAACTTATATTTTCATGTAACTATGTGGATGGCCATGATGCTATTGATGTTGGTCAATGCCATCTATTCTATAAAATATTTGAGTAGTCTGAATCGCTATCACGACATTGTTGCAGAAGAATCAGGTAAAATGGCAATGGTATTTGCTGCAGCTGGTTTAATAACAGGAATGGTTTGGGCAAATTACACTTGGGGCGCACCTTGGACAAATGATCCGCAATTAAATGGTACCGCTGCAACTATTTTAATGTATGCAGCTTACTTTATTTTACGAAATGCAATTCCCGATGAAAATAAAAAGGCAAAGATTGCCAGTGTATATGCGATTTTTGCGTTTGTGATGATGTTTGTGTTCATCATGGTTATTCCCAAAATGTACAACTCGCTTCATCCTGGCAAGGGAGGCAATCCAGGCTTCAATAAATACGATTTAGATTCAAATATGCGCATGGTGTTTTATCCTGCAGTAATTGGGTGGTGTTTATTAGGAACCTGGTTAATGAGTTTAAATGTTCGTATCCGAAGAATAAAAGAAATTACAGAAGAAAATTAATTATGAAAAAAACAATTATTCTTTCCATACTGTTCTTGTTTGTGTTAGTTTCAGCACATGCGCAAGACGCAAATCAAGTTGAGATGGCAGACGCACTTTATGCTAATGGAAAAATTTATGTTGTTGCTATAGTAGCTGCTATCGTTATTACCATACTTACCGCGTATGTTATTATGATAGATAGAAAAGTAACTAAACTCGAAGAAAAAATTAATCAGAAATAAAATCTCATTTGATTCGTTAAATCGAAATGAAAAAAATACACATCGCCTTAATAGTTTTAATTGCCATTTTATTGGGCGTTATTATCAGCACCGTTAGTGAATCAGGGACCTATGTAAGTTTTAAAACAGCCGCAGAAAAACCAGACCGCACGTATCATATTATTGGCAAAGTAAATCTTCAAAAAGAATTTATTTACAATCCAGAGAAAGACGCGAACGTATTTGGCTTTTTCATGACAGATACTATTGGAACTGAAAAGAGAGTTTTTTACAACGGAACAAAACCTCAGGATTTTGAAAAAGCAGAACGAATTGTGGTAGTTGGAAAAATGAAAGGCGATGATTTTATCGCATCGCAAGTTTTAATGAAATGTCCTTCGAAGTACAATAAAACAGAAGAAAGCGAAAGTCAGGAGATGACAAACGAATCACAGCGACCTCAATAAATAAGCACGTAGCATAGATGGGAATACAGTACTTAAACGAGCATTTAATGTTCGGCAAAATTGGAAACGCATTTGTCGTTTTATCATTCACTGCTGCTATCGTTGCAATGTTATCTTACGCTTTTCAGATTTATCGCAATCAGGAAGAGTCACCATCATGGAATAAACTTGCAAGATTTAGTTTTTTCATTCATGCATGCAGCGTTTTCGGAATTATCTCATTGTTATTTTATTTAATTCAATCGCATTATTTCGAATATTATTATGTCTGGCAACATTCAAGCACTACTTTGCCTGCAAAGTACATGTGGGCTTGTTTGTGGGAAGGACAAGAAGGGAGTTTTTTAATCTGGACTGTATGGCATGTAGTATTATCTATACTTCTCGTTTGGAAAGGAAAGAAATGGGAGGCACCAA
>CAMBYJ010000076.1 GCA_945872015.1 Chitinophaga pinensis
CATTGAAGCGCTACCTCATCTTGGGGAAGGTGTTGAATTGGTTTTGTTCGGTGATATCGCTGCTATCACGCAACAATTTAACGAAGCCGGTGCTGATATTTCGAAAGTTTCTGTTGTAGCAACTACAGAGGTTATCGGAATGGATGAACATCCAACAAAAGCAATTACACAAAAACAAGACTCAAGTATTGCCCGTGGATTTGAATATCTGAAGCGAGGTGATATCGATGCATTTTGCGGAGCTGGTAACAGCGGTGCAATGATGGTCGGAGCTATGTTTAGTGTAAAAACTATTCCTGGTGTTTTACGTCCTGCAGTTTGTTCTGTACTTCCCAAAGAAGATGGCCCATGGGGCGTTTTCTTAGATGTAGGTTTGAACGCAGATTGTAAACCAGAAATGCTTCAACAGTTCGGTGTTTTAGGTAGTCTATACCTTGAACACGTACACGGATTTAAAAATCCGAAAGTTGGATTGATGAATATCGGAGAAGAAGAAGAAAAAGGAAGCGTTCTCACGCAGGCAACACATCAATTGCTTAAAACGACAAAAGACATCAACTTTATTGGGAATGTGGAAGGTCGTGATTTGTTTAACGACAAAGCAGATGTAATTGTATGTGATGGATTCACAGGAAATGTGATCTTGAAGCTTGCTGAGTCTTTCTATAATTTAATTCAGAAACGTTCAATTACAGATTCGTATTTTGAACGCTTCAATTATGAAAATTACGGAGGTACGCCGGTGTTAGGTTTGAATGCTCCCGTAATTATTGCTCACGGAATTTCTAATGCCCGTGCAGTAAAAAACATGATTCACATTACTGAAAAAGTAACTGCCGCTCGTCTGACAGAAAAAATTGCACAGGCGATGCAAGAAAGTATTGCTCATTAAAATATGACTAAAATAACAGCTGCAATAACTGCCGTAAACGCATGGGTTCCTGATTATCTTCTAACAAATAAAGTGTTAGAAACGATGATTGATACCACTGATGAATGGATCACTTCGCGAACGGGAATTAAAGAGCGCCATATTTTAAAAACACCAGGGGAAGCAACCTCTGATATTGGTGCAAGAGCAGTTGAAGGCCTTTTGAAAAAACGTGGTATTTCAGCAGAAGAAATCGATTTGATTATTTGTGCAACCACAACACCCGACATGCAGTTTCCAGCAACAGCAAATATTATCTCTGATAAAGTAGGTGCTAAAAATGCATTTAGTTATGATATCAATGCGGCTTGCTCAGGATTTATTTTTGCATTGGCAACAGGTTCAAAATTTATTGAGACTGGTCAGTATAAAAAAGTAATTGTAGTTGGTGCCGATAAAATGTCATCTATTATAGATTATACCGATCGTGCCACTTGCGTTATTTTTGGTGATGGCGGAGGTGCGGTACTGTTAGAGCCGAATATAGATGGATTCGGAATTTTAGATTCAATATTAAGAACTGATGGTTCTGGTCGTGCTCACTTGCATCAAAAAGCAGGTGGTAGTTTAAAGCCGGCATCAGCAGAAACAGTTGCTGCAAAAGAACATTATGTTTATCAGGAAGGTCAGACGGTTTTTAAATTTGCGGTGACCAATATGGCCGATGTAAGTGCTGAAATTATGGAACGTAATCATCTAACTTCGGATGATGTTGCATGGTTAATTCCGCATCAGGCAAACAAAAGAATTATTGATGCAACTGCTCGTCGTATGGGCGTTAGCGATGAAAAAGTAACACTTAATATTGAGCGTTACGGTAATACAACCAATGGAACAATTCCACTTTGTTTATGGGAATGGGAAAATAAATTCAAAAAAGGAGATAATATAATTATTGCTGCTTTTGGTGGAGGATTTACCTGGGGTTCTATTTGGGTGAAGTGGGCTTATTAATTTTAATTTGCCAATCTAAGCACCCTTTCTATTTATTGTTTTAAAGTTCTATTTGTTTAAGGACGACTATTGTAATTTTCTTCAATTTTGAAGAAAACCCTATCATTTTGCCCAATTATTAATCAAAATTCAAAGGTTTTTAACCAAAATAGCTTATTTTTGACAACTAATAAAAACTCCTTCTATGAACAAAAAGGAAATCGAAGAACTTATAAAGTTCGTTTCAAAATCAGGTGTAAGTGAAGTTAGCTTAGAAACTGATACGGTGAAAATCACCATTAAAAATGCAGCACCAAGAGTAATCGAGCAAGTGTTAACTGCAGCTCCAATGATGCAAATGCCAGTTCAAGCAGCGCCAGCTCTTGCACCTGTTGCAGCAGCACCAGCTCCTGCAGCGGCAGCACCTGCAGCATCAAACGATGAATCAAAATACATCACGGTTAAAAGTCCTATGATTGGTACTTTCTACCGCGCATCTAGTCCAGATAAACCAAACTTTGTAAATGTTGGTGACGAAATCAAAGCTGGTCAGGTGGTATGTATCATCGAAGCAATGAAATTATTTAATGAAATAGAATCTGAAATTTCAGGAAGAATTGTAAAAGTGTTAGTAGATAACTCTTCTCCTGTTGAGTACGATCAGCCGTTGTTTTTAGTTGATCCTAGCTAAGACAATTTGTTTAATCATTAAATAGCAAATTATGTTTAAGAAAATATTAATTGCCAATAGAGGCGAAATTGCATTACGTATTATCCGTACTTGTAAAGAGATGGGAATTCGTACGGTTGCAGTTTACTCTACAGCAGATAAAGAAAGTTTACATGTGCGCTTCGCTGATGAGGCTGTTTGTATTGGACCTCCGCAAAGTCGAGATTCGTATTTAAATATTCCACGAATTATTGCAGCCGCAGAAATTACCAATGCAGATGCAATTCATCCAGGGTATGGCTTCTTATCTGAGAATTCAAAGTTCTCTGCTATTTGTCAGCAACATGGAATTAAATTCATTGGCGCTACACCTGAGCAAATTGATGCTATGGGAGATAAAGCCAATGCAAAAGAAACGATGAAGCGTGCAGGTGTTCCAACTATTCCTGGTTCTGAAGGTTTGATATCAGATATTGAAGAAGCAAAAAAAGATGCGAAAGAAATTGGTTATCCTGTCATCCTAAAAGCAACAGCTGGTGGCGGTGGAAAAGGAATGCGCATCGTTTGGAAAGAGGATGAATTAGAAAAAGCTTTTGATACAGCTCGTACTGAAGCGGGTGCAGCTTTCGGTAACGATGGTATGTACATGGAAAAGTATATCGAAGAACCACGTCATATTGAAATTCAGGTTGCTGGTGATCAATATGGAAAGGCATGTCACTTAAGTGAGCGTGATTGTTCTATTCAACGTCGTCATCAAAAATTACTGGAAGAAACTCCTTCACCATTCATGACTGAAAAACTTCGTCACGAAATGGGAGAGGCTGCTATCAAAGCAACACTTGCAAGTAATTATGAAGGTGTAGGAACAATTGAGTTCTTAGTAGATAAGCATGGTAAGTTTTACTTCATGGAAATGAATACACGTATTCAGGTAGAGCATCCAGTTACAGAAGAGGTAATCAATTACGATTTGATCAAGGAACAAATAAAGATTGCTGCTGGTGTTTCAATCAGCGGAAACAATCATTATCCAACAATGCATGCAATCGAATGTCGTATTAATGCAGAAGATCCTTATAATGACTTCCGTCCTTCTCCAGGTAAGATAACGGTATTGCATCAGCCAGGTGGACATGGAGTGCGTGTAGATTCACATATCTATGCAGGATACACAATTCCTCCTTACTATGATTCGATGATTGCAAAGTTGATTACTGTTGCACAAACACGCGAAGAGGCGATTCAAACAATGGAGCGTGCTTTAAGTGAGTTCGTAATTGAAGGTGTGAAAACAACTATTCCTTTTCATCAGCAGCTAATGCTGAATGAAGATTTCAGAAAAGGAAATTACACCACCAAGTTTATGGAAACGTTTAAGTTGAAATAAAAAAATCCCCGAGTTTTGCTCGGGGATTTTTATTTTCTCTTGATTTTAATTCTATTCTATAAACTCTACTTTTCCACTATCTAAATAGTGAATACCACCAACAATTCCAATCTGTCCTGATTCTACCATATCACGAATAATTTCACTCTTGTTCATTATTGATTTAATCGTTTCTTCAACATTTGTTTTTGTTACATCAAATACAAATCCTGCATTTTTAGAATTACAATCGGTATGCTTACCTTTTGCTACCTCAATAGCAACAGCAGGTTGAATTTTATTTAATAATGTAGTAAGGTTGCCTAGCTCAACATGGTCGCAAGCTCCTTTAACAGCTCCACATTGCGTATGGCCCATCACAACAATTAATTTTGAACCAGCTACTTTACATGCAAATTCAATACTGCCTATGATGTCATCATTGCAAATATTCCCAGCTATTCTTATTGAGAAAACATCGCCCAACCCTTGATCAAAAATTAATTCGGCAGAGGTGCGACTATCAATACAGGATAATATAACTGCAAATGGCCACTGGCCTTCGCGCGTTTCATTGACTTGTTGTAATAAATTACGGTTGATTTTTAAATTACTTACGAAACGTTGATTTCCCTCCTTCAAAAAGACAAGTGCCTTTTGATGAGTAATGGTTGATTGCGTTTCAAGTGTATGTGCTTTCATAATGTTACTTGTTTTGATTAATTAATAGTGACGTGACTAGGAACTTTATTAAGTGAGTATTTGCTTTTAAGTCCTATCACTTCTAATTTGATATTTTTTTGTGGGGCAATTGTTTTTTCGAAATCGTGAATTAATTCAACGATGTCATAATCGATATAAAACGATTCAGAAGCATCGATTTTAACTACACTATTATGTGGTAATTGATGAAGCGTTTCTTTGATTGCAGCTTTATTTAGAAAACTTACTTCGTGCGCCAATTGAATTTTAATCACTTCTCCTTCATTATAATTTTTCTTATCGAAAGAATAAGCAAACCTTAAATTTGACTTAAGTATGTAAAATATACTAACTACCATGCCTATGCCAACTCCTTTTAATAAGTCAGTAAATACAATCGCAATTACAGTTACAATAAATGGAATAAACTGAATTAATCCTTGACTCCATATTTTTTTAAAGATAGCAGGACCAGCTAATTTAAATCCTATCATTAGTAAGATTGCAGCAAGCGAAGCCAAAGGTGTTTTATTGATGATAAAAGGTATTGTTATAACGGAAACTAGTATTAATAATCCATGGATAATTGTTGACATTTTTGATTTAGCGCCTGCATTAGCATTAGCAGATGTTCGAACAATTACGGATGTCATAGGAAGTCCTCCAATTAATCCACTTAATAAATTACCTGTTCCCTGTGCGAGTAATTCACGGTTAGGGTTTGTAGCTCTCTTTTCAGGGTCAATTTTATCAGCAGCTTCGATACAGAGTAATGTTTCGATACTAGCAACGATTGCAATGGTAAGACCAACAATCCATACTTCATAATTGCTAATAGCATTGAAATTAGGAAACGAAAAGAAACTAAAGAATTCTTCAGCATTTTTTGGAACGGGAAGTTTAACTAAATGCTCATTTGCAACAACAAAGGGAGATGCTTGTAACTTAAAAATTTCATTAACGAGGATCCCTGCAACAACAGCAATTAATGCTCCTGGAATTAGTTTAATGTTTTTTAAGAAGTTGATCTTATTAAATGCAATTAAAATTACCAAGGATACAATGCAAATAATGAATGATCCAGGATGAGAATAATTGATGGCATCGTAAATCGCAGATAAGGTATTATTACCTGTTGATTCTAGAAAGAAAAAATCACCTTCATTGTCTTTATCGTATCCAACCGCATGTGGGATTTGTTTCAAGATAATTATAATCCCAATAGCGGTTAACATACCTTCAATTACGTTGGATGGAATATAATTGGCAATCGTGCCCGCCTTTAAAGCACCAAGTATAATTTGTATCGCACCGGCAATAATTACTGCTACTAAAAACGATTCATAACTATTTAAAGAAGTTATTGCAGTAAGTATAATTGCTGTAAGTCCTGCTGCAGGACCTGTAACGCTCAGTTGTGAATTACTAATAAATCCCACAACAATTCCACCAATTATTCCTGATAGAATTCCAGCGAATAAGGGAGCGCCACTAGCTAGGGCAATTCCTAAGCATAAGGGAAGTGCTACTAAGAACACTACCAATCCAGATTGAAAATCTGATTTTAAATTTGCAGTTATGTTTTTCATAAATAAGAATAAATAGTTAACTCCGAGATGGAATTTTAAAGTGAAAAGGAAAGAATAATTTCTTACTTAGACCTTAGGAGGCAGGTCGGGTTGCGAAGGATGACCTTCGACAAAACAAATATTTTGAGTTGTATGAAAATTTTCATTTTTTAAAATGAAAAAGTCAAATAGTCCATTTAAAGACTTACATAACTTTTCAGATTCTTTTTTGATTTCCGACTTATTACCTTTCGACTCAATATCATCTTCCATCTCATAGCAAAATGCCAAAACAGATTGTCCTGATCCTATAAACACACACTTGTTCACTATCATCAAAGTGAATGCAAAAATCAATAAGCAGGAAATAATGTAATTAACTCTTTTCATTGGCTTGCTAACACGCAAATGTACTATTTGTTTTGTTTAATTTCTTTTAATTACAAGTTAAATAATTACAGCATTCCTATACCATACCCTTTAATTTCTCAAGTAACTCAAATTCATTAGATTTGGGAATAAATAAATTGATATGAATCTATCTATTCAGGACATTATTTCAGTAACGATGATTCTATTTGCCGTTATTGATATCATAGGCTCTTTACCTGTTATTATTGAAACGAGAAATAGGGTGGGAGTCATTCATTCAGAGAAAGCCACGCTTGCTTCATTAGTAATTATGGTCTTGTTTCTTTTCCTTGGTGAAAGCATCTTAAAATTAATTGGTATCGATGTTTCCTCTTTTGCGATTGCTGGGTCATTGGTAATTTTCTTTTTAGCGCTCGAAATGATTTTAGGAATTCGACTTTATCGTGATGATATTCCTGAAACCGCTTCTATTGTTCCTATTGCATTTCCTTTGATTGCAGGAACAGGAACTATGACTACATTAATTTCATTGCGTGCGCAGTACGATATCGCTACTATCTTAATTGGAATTTCCTTAAATATGATAGTGGTTTATATTGTGCTTCGCATGGTTGCGCAGTTAGAAAGGGCACTTGGAAAAGCAGGTATCAGTATTATTCGAAAAGTATTTGGTGTTGTATTAATGGCAATAGCCGTTAAACTATTCAGAACAAACGCAGGTCTCTAATGCATCAGATAGGGATAAAAAATAATTATTCCGATGATAGCAGTGATAATTGAAAATAATAATACAGCTCCCGCTGCTAGGTCTTTTATTTCTCCTGCGTATTTATTTTTTTCAGGTGATAAATGATCCACCATTTTTTCTATCGCAGTATTGAATATTTCAGCAGATAAAACACACGCGATGCAAATTAAAATAATCGTCCATTCAATAGCGGTTATTTGAAAATACAATCCTGCACTTAAAGTTATAAATGCAATGATCAGTTGTATAATAAAATTAGGTCCGCTTTTAAACATTAAACGAATTCCATTCAATGCATATTTGAAACTGGCTATTCTGTTTTTCATTTTCTTAATTTGATAATATAGAATTCGTCATATTGAATAATCGAATCATAATAAAGAATCAACTTTTCATTTTTGACATCTGAAACATCCGAAGTAATTAAATAAGTCGCGCCTCTATCAATATAATTTTCTAAAAGCAATTTATTATCTTTTAATTCTGTTAATTGATTTGCTGTTTCGTAGCCAAATCCTTTTTTGTGGAGGAAGTACAAATAAATACATCCTGATTCATCAGGACCAGCAATTACTTTTGCGTTGTCGGGTATAAACGATTTTAGTTTTGCGAGTTTTGATTTATCACTGAACGTTTGTGAAATACCTAAATCACTCTTGCCCCATCGTGCAGGAATAATACGTATGCAAGCTAATGCAGGTTGAGCTATCATTAAGAAAAGGATTAATGAGTACTTG
>CAMBYJ010000077.1 GCA_945872015.1 Chitinophaga pinensis
TTACCCAAGAAATCACAATGTTTTTTTACACATCGAGTGATTTTATTGATTTTCAATAGGAATTTATACAAATCGAAGAGTCGATAATTGCTAGATTAGCCTATTCTACAATGGGTGCCCTCTCAAATGGTATGGTTCTATCAAATTGAAAGCGATAAGTCTTGTAGGTTCTCCATAATGTGGCCCCAAGATTTTCTGTGACATGGAGCATTTTCGGATTGAAATCTCCTATCCATGTTAAAACGGTATCCTCGTATTTTAACTTATCCACAATGAACTTTTCGCCATGAACCACCAATGCTGCTTCAATGCCTTTTCCTTGCCACGCTTTCACAACCCCAAACACAAGTCCAATCATTCTTTTTCGCTTGGTAGTGTACTTATAAAACAAGAACTTAATGATTCCCCACCAATTCATTTTGCCATTCACATGCTTGAATAATTCGTTTAATTCTGGAATATTGACATAGAATGCAATTGGCTCTCCCTTGTGATAAACGAATAAAATAATGTCTCTATCGATTATCGGTTTTAAGGAGCTCATGATCTTTTGAGCCGTACTCGAAGGCATTGGTTTAAAGTGGCTATGACCGCCCCATGCTCCATTATAAACAGTTCTAAAGTTTTCGGCAACCTGTGATAACTTCATCCCCTGAATGTTTTTAATTACAAGATCAGGGTTGTCTTTTACCTGTTGGTATTTCCGGTGGAAAACAGCTTGTGTGGGCTCTCGTAACGATCTCCAGAATACTAATTGGTTAAAGTAAGTCCCAAATCCGTACTCTTCAAATAAAGCGCTGTAGTATTCAGGATTGTAGTTCATTTGGTAAACAGCTGGGTTGTCAAAATTGCTCGTCATACAGCCCCAGAATTGATTTCTATCTCCAAAGTTTATTGGTCCATCCATCGCCTCCATTTCTCGGTCTTCTAACCATTTTTTGCAACTATCAAATAATTGAAATGCAGCAGTTTTATCATTGATACATTCAAAGAATCCCATACCTCCCGTTGTTAGTGGAGTTGTGTTTTTTGTACGTGGATTAACAAACGCTGCTACACGTCCAATTAACTGGCCTTTATCGTCCTTTAAAATCCATCTGATTGATTCACCTCCTTCCGCATAAAGCTTATTGTGCTTAACATTAAAGACCTTCTCAATATCATTTTCTAAATAAGCGACCCAATTAGGATTGTTCTTGTAAATTATTGATACAACCTTGTGAAATTCTTTGATATCATCCTTCGTTTTTACTTCGTATAACTTCATATAATTTGATAATAGGGCTGAAAGTTACCAAATAAATTATTTTTGTAGAGAATATGGAAACAAAAGTTGTTGTAATCACTGGTGCATCTTCAGGTATAGGACTCGCATGCGCAAAGAAATTCTTTCAAGAAGGCTTTCATGTGGTGGTTACTGGTCGTGATGAAAAACGACTTCATGATGCAATCGCTAGCCTGAATAATCAATCAAATCAAGTATTACCAATCGTAGCAGATGTAAGTAGTGAGTTAGATTGTAAGCGAGTGATGGAGGAAACAATCAACAAATTCGGGCGCATTGATATTCTAATCAATAATGCAGGGATTTCAATGCGTGCATTGTTCGAAGATCTTAATCTGGATGTTATTCGAAAAGTAATGGATACTAATTTCTGGGGTGCTGTGTATTGTACCAAATATGCTTTACCTTCCATTCTTAAAAACAAAGGCAGTGTAGTAGGGGTGTCATCGATAGCAGGTAAAAAAGGACTTCCTGGTCGAACAGGGTATTCATCTTCTAAATTTGCCCTGGAAGGTTTTCTAGAAACATTAAGAACGGAAAATATTAAAAAGGGATTACATGTTTTAGTGGCTTGTCCTGGATTCACGGCATCGCGTATCCGTCAAACAGCATTGGCTGCTGATGGTAATACGCAAGGTGAGTCACCACGCGATGAACAAAACATGATGACGGCAGAACAAGTAGCCGACGAAATATTTATTGCAGTTAAAAAAAGAAAACGTGATTTAATTCTTACATTCAACGGTAAGCTGACCGTATTCTTAAATAAAATTATTCCAGCATGGTTAGATAAAATCGTTTATAACCATATGGCTAAAGAACCTGATAGTCCTTTTAAATAACATGAAAAGATATTCATTAATTCTCTTTGTTGTAACAAGCGCAATTTTATCTGCTTGTAATAAAAGTCAAACCTCTTTGCAAACAGAAATTTCAGAAATGGAGAAGTCTATATCTGTTGCATCAAATGTCGACACAGCTAATTGTGATTCGCTGATTTCGCTTTACAAAAATTATTGTGTGTTGTATAAAGATGATACAATTTGTGCTGATTATTTTTTTAAAGCTGCAGAGTTGAGCGTTCAATTAGGAAAGTATCAACAAGCAATCGAGTTGTTTGGTAATACGCAACGTTTCCCAGTCTATCGAAAAGTCGCTCGTGCTTTATTTATGCAAGGCTTTATTGCTGAAAATAATTTACGGGACAAAAATGCTGCAAGGGAATATTACAATCGATTTATTATAAAGTTTCCTAATCACAAAATGGCGCCTGAGGTAAAGATGTTAATTCAGTCGTTGAATTTTACTGATGAAATGTTGATTGAGAATTTGAAACGACAGAACGATACATTATCAAATCCTAATTAATCAGTTATGACGGAACAAAAGAAACTGACTCGGAAAGAAAAGTTTTCAAATGCACCTATAAAAAAGGAGAATGTTGCATCAACTGAAAACTCGAATTCGATTTCAAAATATTATGTTTGGATTGTAGCATTGTTTGCTGCGGTCTTGTATTTGAATACTGCAAACTTCGATTATACGCTGGATGATTATGCATCGATAATTGAAAATAGAAGTACTCAAAAAGGAGATTTCAAAGAGATTTTCAAGACGAGTTATCGATACGGAGGTTATATGGCTTCTGATGAATTATATCGTCCAATTCCTAAATCCCTTTTTGCAATTCAATGGTCAATTGCACCTAATAATCCACATATAGGCCATTGGATGAACATTATGTTCTATGCTTTATTAGCAATTGTGGTTTTTAATTTTTGCAAAAGATTACTTACAGGAAATTTATTGTATTCTTTTTTGGCTACGTTGCTGTTTGTTTCATTCCCAATACATACCGAAGCAGTCGCAAATATTAAAAGTGTCGACGAAATTTTGTCGATGTTGTTTGGTTTTCTTGCATTGAATAAATTCATTGATTACTTACAGAATAAAAAAGTACACTATATAGTATTTTCTATTTTGTTTTTTGTTGCATCTCTTTTATGTAAAGAATCGTCTATTACATTACTCGCAATTTTACCTTTATTGGTTTATTATTTAGATGAAGGAAAGTTTAAAGCGCATTCAATGGTGTTTTTATCATTCGTAGGTGTTACTGTTTTATATTTTATCGCGCGTTCAAATGTGTATGGAATTGTTCCATTAGGATCGTTACCTTCTTCTAGCGATAATTTGCTCGTAAAGGCTGTTGGGTCAATTGAGCGATATACATCAGCAGTTTATTTTTTAGGGTTGTATTTGCTTCGAATTGTAATTCCTGTAGGACTTACCTTCGATGCATCATTTCCACAATTATCATTGGTTGGGATTGGCTCTCTAGAATTTCTAATTTCATTAATTGTTTTAGTGGGATTGTTTGCAGTTGCAGTTTATGGAATTATCAAACGCGAATTATTTGGATTCGCACTGATGTTTTTCTTTTTCACCGCATCCGTATCATCAAATATTTTTACGTTAATAGGAACGCAATATGGCGAGCGATTAATGTTTATGCCGAGTTTAGGAATTGCGTTAGCTTCTGTATTGCTATTATCAAAGTTTGATTTCAAGTATCTTTCTAGTGTGCTAATTGCAGTGTGTTTGATATATGGATTTTTCACTATTCAACGTAATGCGGTTTGGGAAAACAATGAGACCCTTTATCGTTCTGGGTTAGTTACAGCTCCTAATAGTGCACGCACAAATTATTATCTCGGTAATTTCTTAATCAAAGAAAATCAAATTGCAGGTAAGCCTGAACCGGAACAAAAAAAGATTTTGAATGAGGGTATAACGTATTTAAAAAAATCAGTAGAATTGACACCTTATTTTTCTGACGGTTGGGACCAAATGGGATTAGCCTATTTGCGTTTAAAAGATTTGGATTCTGCTCGATACGCATTTAGAAATGCGCTTATTAATGGTAGCAATGATCCTAAAATCAATAATAATTATGGTAATCTATTATTCAATACAAATCAATTAGACTCTGCTTTGTTTTATTTTGAAAAAGCCGTTAGTCTAAAAGCGGATTACACGGATGCTCTAAATAATATTGGAAGTGTTTATGGTAATAGTGGACAATTTCAAAAGGCACTTACGTATTTTGAAAAAGCGTACGCCGTTGATCCGAATAATATTATGACGAATCGTTTCTTAGGTATGACGTGGAATAATCTTGGTAATCAAATGCTCGGTCAGCAATTTCTTCAAAAGGCAGAATCACTAAAGCAAAAGTAATTAGTATTCTCGCTGTAAGAAAAGTTCAAGATCGTGAATGGATAAGTTATTTTCTAATGTTCCATTCTTCGCAACGCTTATATTTCCTGTTTCTTCAGATACAATTATTGAAATAGCATCACTTTGTTCTGTAATGCCTAAAGCTGCTCTGTGACGCATTCCTAGATGAGCAGGCAAATCATTATTATCACTCACAGGTAAAACACATCGTGCGGCTTTTATTTTATTGTTACGGATAATAACTGCTCCGTCATGCAAAGGACTGTTTTTGAAAAAAATACTTTCTAATAATCGCTTTGATAAATCAGCATCCATTGCATCACCAGAGTTTTCAAAAAACTTTAAATCGGTAGTTCTTGATAAAACTAAAATAGCACCAGTTTTTGAGTTCGACATACTCTCACATGCTTTTATAACAGGAATTAAGTCAGCTGTAATAACTTGTTCTTCTTTCCAGTTCCATGGTAGGAGTTTACGCGTGAAACTATCTTTACCAGTAATTGAACTCGATCCTAATATCACTAAAAATCTTCTGACTTCTTGTTGAAATACGATAATCAATGCTAATACACCCACACTCATAAACTGACCAAGTATCGCACCCAGTAATTGCATTTCAAAAATTTTAACAAACAAAAACCAAAGCATGTACATCGATACAATGCCAATAAATATGTTGATTGCTGTTCCGCCTTTTAATAATTGATAAGCCTTGTATAATAGAAAAGATACAATCAAGATATCTAATAAATCAAGCAACCGTACTGATAAAAATCCAATATGAAATAATTCCATAGTTACGAATTTATTAAAATTAATTGATTTGTTACTTCACTTTGTTACTTCCCATTGTTATTTAGTGAAAGCTTTTCATCTGCATCAAAAATCAACACTTCAGTTTCAAGCAGTTTTTGAATCGTTGATGTAATTTTTAGTTTGTAATTATCTGGCGACAAATTATAAATTTCAATTGGTAATAAATTTGATTTAGTTATCTGACCGAGAATAAATTGTTTGATATTTTCTTGTTCTTCTTCATCAACCATTTCTTTCTTTTTATTTCTACAGTAATCGCAAGTGCCACATGTTTTCAGATTTTCTTCTCCAAAATAGGAGGAAATCATCATGCTTCGACAGTTGTTATTACTCGTAACATAATTGATAAAAGCATCTGCTCTCACCTGAAATCTATTTTTTCTGTCCTTTATACTCTTCGGGTCAATATACATCGCTTCCGTCGATTCTCTTGCATGTATTAAGGTGACTCTCGGTGTATCGCTAGAGGGTAAATAATCAATTACTTTTAATTTGTTTAATTCATTCAGTAAACCAATCACAGTATTTTTATCAATCTTCAGATGTCTTGAAATTTGAAACTCATTTACTTTCACATAATAGTCGAAGAGTCCCCCATAACTTCTTAAAATAACTTTAAGAAGATTATCAAAGCGCTGATACTTTACTTGAAAATTGTAAAGTTCCATTTTATCAAATAGGACTTTCATTTTTGCCGGAACGTAAACAGCTTCACTCATTACAATAAATCCTGCATGTTCTAATTCTTTCAAACAGTTAATCGCAAGCGCATTGCTAAATTGATAAGTATTACAAAACTGATAGATGTCAAAAGGGTAGGTCTGATTTTGTCCAGATTCGATTGGTATGTTTAGATGATTACACAAAGCATTATAAACTCTTTTAACTTCACTCACCGAAGGAAAGTTCTTTTCCTTTTTTTCTTCCAGTTGTGCAATGTCATTATCCGTATAAATTAAAACACCAAAAGCAGGTTTTTCATCTCTTCCACCACGACCAGCTTCCTGATAGTAACTCTCTAGATCATCGGGTAAGTCGAAGTGAATGACAGAACGAACATTCTCTTTATTAATCCCCATTCCAAAAGCATTAGTAGCAACTATTACCCTTGTTTGGTTGTTCATCCATTTACTTTGCTTCTCCATGCGCGTCTGATTATCCAAACCTGCATGGTAGTAATCAGCTGTGATTTGATTGCTGTTAAGCCATGCTGCCATGTCCTGTGTTTTATTTCTGTTGCGTACATATATGATGGATGTACCATTAACAGATTTTAAAACCTGCAAAACCTTTTCGTATTTGTTTTCATCTTTGCGTATGATGTAATTTAAATTCGGTCGACTAAAACTTTTTAAAAAACGTTGATAGCCTTTTTTGAAATTTAATTTTTTGCAAATATCATTTTGCACTTCTGGAGTTGCAGAAGCTGTTAATGCAATTACTGGTGCATCAGGAAATAATTCGCGGACTTTAGAAATGTTCAAATAGGGTGGACGAAAGTCATAGCCCCATTGAGAAATACAATGTGCTTCATCAATTGCAATCATGCTAACTGGCATGTTTGATAATTGCATCAAAAAAGTTTCGCTGCTTAATCGTTCAGGCGATAAATATAAAAAACGGTAATCGCCATGAATACAATTTCCAATAATTATTTCTGATTCTCTTCTGGATGTTCCAGAGACAAGCGCTGCTGTACGAATACCCTTCTCTAATAATTGCTCTTCCTGATCTTTCATCAAGGCAATCAGTGGTGATACAACAAGGCATAAACCACCAAGGGCTAAAGCTGGAATTTGAAAACAAACTGATTTACCACCTCCAGTAGGTAGAATTGCAAGTGTATCTTTTTTTGCAAGTACTGATTGAATTATATCCTCTTGCAGTGGACGAAATGCATCATAGCCAAAGTGCTTTTTAAGCAACTGATGAATATCGCTCATAAGAAATTTAGAAAGTAACCGTAATTCTGTCTGGATCTATTTCTGCAGGACGGATAGTCATAACCGGTATACGAGAACCATTAATTATTTTGTTTGCATAGGTGCCCATTAAAAGTCCTGTGATTCCTGGTTCCTGCTCCGTCATAATAACTAATAAATCTCCGTTGTGATCTTCACATGCTTTAATTGTATTTTTAAATAAATCACCGTGATAAACAGCAGATAAACTATCGCAACCATTATCTGCTAAGTAATCCTGAACCTGATTTATTTTCAAATGGAACTTGCGAACATAATCATCATTGTTACTTTCCATTAATCCAACAACAATAACCTTTGCATCATACTTGCGCGCAATCTCCATTGCAAAAGGAACTTTTTGTCTTGATTCAGGAGAGTCATCTAATGGAAGAATAATCGAATCGTAACTTGATTTCTCTGCGTGATTTTGAACGGCGATAACAGGGCAGGTTGCTTCTTGAACAACTTTAGTAGTGTTACTTCCAATGCTGTAGCCACTTCCACTGCTACCATGCGTTCCCATAAAAATCAAATCAGCTTCGATGCTAGCTGCAACAGTCGATATCATTTTATAGGTCTTTCCTACTTCCGTCATTACAGTAATTTTAACACCACTTTGACCAGAAATAGAATTTGCAATTTCTTC
>CAMBYJ010000078.1 GCA_945872015.1 Chitinophaga pinensis
GTATAGGTGCTGTTTACGGTAAGCTATCACTATTAGAAGAGATGCCACCCTATCACGGTGGAGGAGAAATGATCAAGTCTGTTTCGTTTAAAGGCACTACGTGGAATGAGGTTCCTTATAAGTTTGAAGCTGGCACTCCGAATATTGCAGATGTAATTGCAATGGGCGCAGCTATTGATTATTGGAATTCATTTGATAGAGCAGCAGCGCATCAGCAGGAAATCGATTTGTTAAATTATTGTACTTCTAAATTGGCGGATATCCCTTCCGTTAGAATCATTGGAACAGCAAAAAACAAAGCAGCGGTTATCTCTTTTATCGTTGATAAAGCCAATGCAATGGATGTCGGAATGTTTCTCGATACCAAAGGCATTGCAGTTCGTACAGGACAACATTGTGCTGAGCCGGTGATGGATTGGTTTGGAATTCCAGGAACTATTCGCGCTTCGTTTATGTTTTATAATACTATAGAGGAAGTCGATTATTTTATTGAACAATTAAAAAAAGCCATACAGTTATTGGCTGTTTAGATATGCGTACCATTGCAGAAATAGAAAACGAAATCATAGACGACTTTGCCTTGTTTGATACTTGGGAAGAAAAGTATCAGTACATCATTGAAATCGGACAAAAGCTAAAACCATTAGCTGCTGAATTTAAAACTGATGATAACAAAATAAAAGGTTGTCAGAGTAGTGTTTGGTTAACAGCGAATGAGAATAGCGGTATAATAGAATTTTCTGCTGATAGTGATTCTGTTTTTGTGAAAGGAGAAATTGCGTTGTTGATGGAAGTATTATCAAATCAATCGCCGGAAGCAATCGTGAATGCTGAGTTAGGTTTTATCGATCAAATTGGATTACGCAGTCACATGGCGCAAACTCGTGCTAACGGATTAGCTGCAATGATTAAACAAATGAAACTATACGCTGTGGGATTTCAGCATAAGAATGTGTGATATGAGTGAAGAACAAAATAAGCCAGAAGAATTAAAGAATGATGGAATTGATATTCCAGCTACACCCTCTTTGCGTGAACGCATCATTGCCACATTAAAAACGTGTTATGATCCAGAGATTCCAGTTGATATCTGGGAGCTCGGATTGATTTACGAGATACGTATCAATGACGGAAATGATGTTCATATCATGATGACCTTAACATCACCTGCTTGTCCTGTAGCAGAAACGTTACCTCCCGATGTAGAAAACAAAATCAGTGAAATACCTGATGTAAATTCAGCTCGCGTAGAAATTACTTTTGATCCACCTTGGGAAAAAGAAATGATGAGTGAAGAAGCACGATTAGAATTAGGAATGTGGTAATATGAGTAACGATACAATCATCAATAAAGTAGAACAAAGCGGATTAATCACTATTAATCTCGAAGATTTCTATCCTGAAGGTCAACGAAAGGTGATTGATATTCGTGAGCAGTTGGTGGAAGATGTATTGTTAAGAGAAAAATCGTTTCGTGAATATATTACAACAACGGATTGGTCAAAGTATCAAGATTGTTATGTAGCTGTTTATTGTTCAGTAGATGCAGTAATTCCGCATTGGGCTTATATGCTTGTTGCATCTGTGTTAGAGTCGTATGCAAAGCTGGTTTTTTTCGGTAATGCAGAGGCGTTAGAATGTAAGTTGTTTGAAGACATTATTGATAAGATGGATGTACAATCTTATCAGGATGCTCGTATCATTATAAAAGGATGTTCTGATAAGCCGGTTCCTGCTGCAGCTTATTTTTACTTGACTGTTAAACTTCGTCCAATAGCAAAGAGTATTATGTTTGGCGAACCATGCAGTACAGTGCCTGTATTTAAAAAGAAATAATAACTAAATTTAGTACTATGAAAAAGTGGTTCGTCTTATTCTTTTGTCTGATGACATTAGGCGTTGTAGCACAACAATTACCAGAACACAGTACTAACCGCGACGATACTTTTATTGTAGTTGATCAGATGCCGGAATATCCCGGAGGAAATGAAGCTTTGCAAGAATACATTTCATTGAATCTAAAATATCCTGCGTTGAAAGAAGTTTCTGGGAAGGTTTTCGTAAGCTTTGTTGTCGATAAGAAAGGAAAAGTGACGGATGTCAGGGTGAAGAATGAAGTAGATGCAGCATTATCAAAAGAGGCAATTCGTCTCGTAAAAGCAATGCCACTTTGGACACCAGGTAAACTCGAAGGTAAGGCTGTAAATGTGCAGATGAATTTGCCAATTTATTTCAAGGCTAATTAATACATTTGCTCGCTCATGGCCAATCAATTGGATCGTATTAAAGCTCCTGTAAAGGATGAGATGGAACTATTCGAAAAGAAGTTCCGTGTGGCTATGCAGAGTAAAGTTTCGTTGCTCGATAAAATCATGCACTACATTGTTAAACGCAAAGGGAAGCAAATGCGACCGATGTTTGTTTTTTTAACTGCAGGCATGACAGGCACCATTGGTGAATCATCGTATCGTGCAGCATCATTAATTGAGTTATTACATACCGCTACGTTAGTGCACGATGATGTGGTAGATGATAGTAATTTGCGCCGCGGATTTTTTTCTATCAATGCGCTCTGGAAAAATAAAATTGCAGTGTTGGTAGGTGATTATCTCTTATCAAAAGGATTATTGCTTGCTGTTGAACACGAAGAATTTAATTTACTAAAAATTGTTTCCAACGCTGTGCGCCGTATGAGTGAAGGCGAATTATTGCAAATTGAAAAAGCACGCAAGCTAGATATCACTGAAGAAGTCTATTATGAAATTATAGGAGCGAAGACCGCTTCTCTAATTGCTTCTTGTTGTGCTACGGGTGCAGCCTCTGTTGGATGTGATGCGGCAATGATACAACGCATGCACGACTTTGGTGAGGCGGTAGGAATTGCTTTTCAAATCAAAGATGATTTATTCGATTACGAAGAAAGTGTGAAGACTGGTAAGCCAAAAGGCATCGATATTAAAGAACACAAAATGACCTTGCCGGTTATTTATACCTTGAATAAAGTAGGTAGTGATGATAAGCGCTTTATCATGAACACGATTAAACATCACTCCGACGATAGCAAAAAAGTGGAGCAGGTTATTCAATTAGTTTTATCCAACGGCGGCCTCGAGTACGCTCGCAACGCAATGTATTCTTACCAGCAAAAAGCGTTTGATCTTTTAACGGATATCCCTGATAGTGAGTACAAGACTTCTTTAATGGAGTTGGTGAGGTTTACGACGGAGAGGAATCACTGATTAATTTGAAAATTCAGACCTCCCTAAATCCCTCCAAAGGAGGGACTTTCTAAATTTTACTCCTCTCCTTTGGAGAGGCAGGGAGAGGTTTTAATCTTATGGAGTTAGTGAGGTTTACGACGGAACGCAATCACTAACATTAGGCCGGTGGTTGAGGCTCTCGAAACCCGGCCCTTCGAGAACCTCAGGGACCGTGGGCAATCATGTAAATTAAAATAATGAGAGATTTTAATTTAATGGAGCTTCGCGATTAGAAAATTTGATCGCGATGCCTCGCGATGGAAAATCTTTCGTTTCAAACAGGGTGGGGTTTAAACCCTACCCTGTTTGTTATTTAGTAAGAGATAAAAATAGATGATAAAAAAATAGGTGTGGGTTTAAACCCACACCTATTTAAAACTATAACTGTTTTTGTGCCATGATTTTTTCTCATGGCAGACGGAACGAGAACTGAAAACTAAAAATAACCTTAGATTAAATTCTCATCAAGCAGCAGCTTCATAAAGCTTAATCATTTTTTCGGTTGAAAATAAATTTTCAGCTAATTCTAATACAGCTACAGCAGATGATTTTTCTACGGAAGGAAAATCTTCCAAAAACTCGTTTAATGAAATACCCTTTTCAAGATGACTGAATAAAGTAACCACAGGTACGCGTGTTCCTTTAAAAACAGGTTGTCCTGATAATATCTCCTGATCGATAGTAATGAAATCTCTTACGTTTTTCATATTTCAAATATACAAAAACAATTAATGGAATTTACTATATGTTATTTCCATTTGGTCCAATCTAGTTGTAGTTTTAATCATTTAATTACTTCCATCGAATTTCATAGTAACATAGCTCATAAAAAACGGGGGCTACCGCCCCCTACCCAAATCAAAAATAGCGATTGCGAAACAAGTATTCGGTTATTAAATACTTATAGTCGTTTAAGTTTTTTCAATCGGATAATTTGAAATGTATGACCTCCCTTGAATCCCCCCTAAATTTTGTATTTTAGCCTTGTGATAAATCAGGAAACAAAGGAGCGTATTTTAGAGGCCTGCCGCATTGAAGAGGTGGTGGGTGATTTTGTGTCGTTGAAGAAACGAGGCGCTAATCTGCTTGGTGTTTGTCCTTTTCACAACGAGCGTACGCCTTCGTTTACGGTGTCGCCTGCTAAAGGATTTTTTAAATGCTTCGGTTGTGGTAAGGCCGGTGATTCGGTTACCTTCATGATGGAGCATGAGCAATTGTCGTTTCCAGAAGCATTACGCTACCTTGCTGGTAAGTATAGTATCACTATTGAAGAGGAAGCGCCATCTGCTGAAATGATGGAAGCACAATCGCAACGCGAGAGTTTGTTTGCAATGATGGATTTTGCAAAAAACTTTTATGTCGATTATCTATGGAACAATGATGAAGGTATTGCTATAGGATTAAGTTATTTCAGAGAGCGTGGATTTACCGATGAGATCATCCGAAAATTTGAATTAGGATTTTCTCCGGATAAATGGGATGGACTTACATCATCAGCAACAGGTGCAGGATATAAAGAAGAAATTTTAGAGAAGGCAGGATTGCTGATTGTTAACGAACAAAAAAAATATGATCGCTTTCGAGGACGAGTGATGTTTCCCGTTGCAAGTTTAACAGGTCGTACGATTGCTTTTGGTGCGCGTATTTTAAAAACAGATCCTAAGAGTCCGAAGTATTTGAACTCGCCCGAGACAGAAATTTATTTCAAGAGTAAAAGTTTATACGGTATCTCGCATGCGAAGAAGTCGATTGTAGAAAAAGATGTTTGTTATTTAGTAGAAGGATATACGGATGTAATTTCTTTGCATCAGGCAGGAATAGAAAATGTTGTTGCGAGTTCAGGAACCTCACTAACGGTAGAGCAGATACGCTTAATCGGTCGCTATACGAAGAATGTTACTGTACTTTACGATGGCGATGCTGCAGGTATCAAGGCTTCATTAAGAGGAATTAATTTGATTCTTGAAGAAGGAATGAATGTGCGTGTGGTATTGTTCCCCGATGGAGAAGATCCTGATTCGTATTCACGAAAAGTTTCTACGGTTGAGTTACTAGAGTATTTAACAAAATCTGCTGTCGACTTCATTTCATTCAAAACAAAATTGTTGCTGAGCGATACAGCAGGTGATCCGATTAAGAAAGCAGGACTCGTTCGTGATATTGTAGAAACGATAGCTGTTGTTCCAGATGCTATTACAAGAGCAGCTTATTTGCGACAAGCATCTACCTTGATGGAGATGAGTGAAGCAGTGCTTATTGCGGAGATGAATAAAATTATTCGTGCACGCAATAACCGTCAGGGAGAAGAAACATCCGCTCCAGTTCAAGATCATGCAGGAGAAGTGCTCGATAGTATCGAGAAAGAATATACAGAAGAACAACTTATCAATGATGAACATAATACGGAAGTACATGAAGAAGAAATTATTCGCATCCTTTTAAATTATGCAGAAGAGATATTTCAGCTTCCCAACTTTAATAAATATTTAGACGTAGAGCCTGTTAAAGGAAAACAAAAAAAGAAAGGATTAGGTAGGGATGAAGAAGAAGAAGAAAAGCCAGAGCTTCAACATATCAAGGTAAAGGATTTTATTTTTGATATTCTTCAAACAGATGGAATCAGTTTTACAAACGAAGGCTATGCAGGACTGTTAGCAGAGTTTGCGAATCTAATAACGAATGAAACGGACTACGATACTCAATCATTCATCAACAATTTAAACCCTGATTTAAAGCCTCTCGCCATTTCATTAGTCACACCGAAATATGAATTGGCCGATTGGAAATCGAAGGGAATAATTGTTCGATTAGATAAAGATAGAATTGATAAAACTGTTGTTGATGCCATGGTATATATTCAGAAAAAAATGGCGAACAAGAAAGCAATGGAATTTCAAAATGAAATTAAAGAGCGTTCCGAAGTGGGAGCCGACATCGATGAATTACTTGCGCACTATCAAGAACTAATCAACTTGAAAATGGTTTTAAACCGAATCACGAATACGGTTATCAATAAGTAATTAACGGATTAATTTTTTAATCGTCTTTTCAAATTCCAATTTGTAAGCTTCATATTCTTTACCAGTTGCAGGTCCCGAAAATCCAGCATGCACTTTCACAACTTTCCCTTTGTCATCAAGAAATAAAGTGGTTGGAAAAGAAATAAAATCTTTTATCTGAGGCATTACTTTCATCACATTGTCTTTACCAGCAACACCAGCAATTAATACAGGATATTTCAAATCAAGGTTTTTCACAAAACGTTCAGCACTTACTTTCGCTTTTGAAAATTCTGCACTGCGTTCAAAGGTTAATCCGATAATTTCTAATCCTTGATCGTGATAGGTTTTATAAATCTCATTAAAGTACTTTGCTTCATCCATACAGTTCGGACACCATGAACCCATGAACTGAATGATGGTTGCTTTTTTCTGAAAGCGTTTATCTGTAATCGAAACGATGTTACTATCTAAATCAGGAAATACAAAATTCAGTGCACCTTCTACTCTTGTGATTGTATTAGGATCGCGAAGTTTTACATTTTCATTTCTGCGTGCATGAAAAGGAGCTTTGTAAGTATTACCTGAATAAAACATTCCCGACATCGAATCATTTATTACATCTGCTAGATATAGCCATGCATGTGCACCATCAAATACACTTAACTTCAAAGTATTGCCAACTATAACGCCTTCGAGGTAACGATGATCACCGGTTTCAGTTAAAAAGGTGCCTGTAACATGATTGCCTTCTTGATTAAATACACCAATCGCAAGTGATGAATCAGGACTATCAACATCGAACCATGTTTCCCATTTACCTGTGATGTTTAATGTATTATTTCCTTTATCAGGAAAGCGTTCTGTTACTCCTTTATATCCAACAAGAACGACTTCAGGATTTCCTTTTTTACTGTAGTTAATCCATTTGCCACGCAAACGATCTCCTTCAATATGTAATTTAATTTCCGAATCGAAATAAGGGGGACGAATAAATAGAGAATCACCACGAACATCTGTGACATCACATACGATACGTTCTTCGGCATTATGAATTACAAAAACAATTTTACCCTTCTCTTCTTTTAATTCAAAGTTAAATGGTAGCGGTTGACCAGGAAGAAATAATTGTCCGAGCCACATGCCCAATAATAATCCGATGTTATAAACCATACTTGTTAATTAATTACTCCTGTAATTCGATAGTAGGTAGTATCTGACAAAATCATTTTCTCTTTTGCGTAAATGGAAAAAAATGTTTGCGGGATATATTCAATCTCTTGCTTTGAATAATAAAAGGTGTTTTCTTTCATTCGCTCAATAGCAATTCTTTTAATTGCATTTTGATATTTTACTACGACAAACTTTCTCACTTCTGACTTAGTTTCTTTCGACGAATAGGTAATGATTGTACTATCGTTTTGTTTTAGCGTATCAATTGTATAGCTTAAGTATTTTTCTGAAATATTACTGGCTACAATTAATTCAAGTTCTTTATTCCAATTTACGGTATCTAATTGGAACATTTCTTTCTTACTATTATATTCTGCTGTTTTAAGTAAATGGGACCTGTTACTGTTGAGAACTGCTATTTCACTTTGGATAAAGCTCGCGCTATTAAATAGTTTAATGCTGCTGTTGGATACTTCATTCGTGCAACTACTAAAATAGAC
>CAMBYJ010000079.1 GCA_945872015.1 Chitinophaga pinensis
GTGCGTTTGTGGACCCGGCGTGGTGCAGCGCTACCTTAACAAAATATCCGGACCCTTATTAGACCGCATCGATTTACACGTGGAGGTGACACCCGTTAGCTACGATGAATTAACCTCTACCATTCCAAATGAAAATAGTGCATCGATAAGAACTAGGGTCATAAAAGCGCGAGGCATTCAGGAAAAACGTTACTTAGAAACCACCGAAACCCATTGCAACGCACAAATGACACAAGCAGAATTTGAATTACATTGTAAGGCAGATGAGCAAGGACACCTAATGATTAAGCAAGCGATGCAAAAAATGGGCTTATCAGCGCGGGCCTTCGAACGCATTTTAAAAGTGGCAAGGACCATTGCCGATCTCGACGAACATGAAAAAATTCAAGTGAATCACATCGCCGAAGCGATCCAGTTTAGAAGCTTGGATAAAGGAAATTGGGGGAGTAACTAATGTGGGAAGAGAACTTGTTAAAAAGAGCGAACAGCACGCACATATAATTCTACGCTCTTATGTATTGGACTTTCTATACTGCTCCACGATTTGAAACATATAGCCTGCGCTCTACAATCACGGTATGGCGCACCCTTGAATTCCACATCCCAAGAACTCCAATAGGTATCTTCATTAAAATTTCCAATATGATCCTTGTTAAGATACATAAGATTAAGTTCGTGTATAGTCGGCAACCTCCAACCTTTTCCTAATTTATCACATTCTATCATTGCATCTTCCCATTTCATAGGAATTGGAATTCTTTCCTTTGCGACAAGAAAATCCTCAAATTTAATGGGGTCATTAATAATACACTTCCATTTTTCGCGAATCATTTTATTAACCTCAAAAACATTCTTCATTTTATTCTCTTCTATCTTCTTCTCTTTTTCAAGGATCCATTTATTATACCCTTCATCCCTCCCATTGTAAATGTTATTTCTTAATATATTTTGAGCTTTCGCAACGTCATATTCTAATTGACAATATAGAACTACATAATAAAGGTAACAAACAAATAAAAAAAATATAAATTCATTCCAATTTGTGCTATTATCAAAATTCGTTTTTATAAAATTATCTAAAATAATAAAGTTAAATATTATAAAAACAAAGTAGATAAAATACAGATATGATTGATTCTTCGGCACAATTATTTTGGTAATTATGTTAAGTGATTTTTCTAGAATAGTTTCTTTTTCCATAGCTTAATTCTTTCGATATAAAATTTATTTGTCTTTACTTATCATATTTCGGGCATATTCAATACCACCCTTTTGCTGTTTTATTTTTAATAAATTGGCTTTATCTTTTGGACCTTGCTCAAGTGTTTTAAGTTGGTCTTCCAATAACTCAACAAATAGTTTTAAAATCTTATTTCTATTAACATAATCTTCAAGTTCAACATAAATTCTAGAAAGGCTTATGTATGAAGCGCCCGTATCTGTTCTTAATTCAATATTTAACATATATAATTCAATAGCTTTATCAATATCACCCATCGAATAAAATTCTTGCGCTTGTTTGTTTCGTTCGGCGTTTGTCATTGATACGAATAAAGGGTTCGGTGCTGAAATAGTTTTTTTGCTATTTGTCTGAGAAATTACAGAATCAAGCTGGGATATCGAAGTGCGCACAAAGTCAACAACTTTTCTTTGTTTTTCCACATTAAACATATAACGTTTGCCTATTTCTCCTTTAACTTGAGGCGCATTTTCAACAGCTTTGAGATTTTTCTCGTGAATTACTAAAAGAAGTTTTAAAATTCTTTTCTGGTTTTCTTTGTCGCCCTTATTTCTGTAAATTGTATGAAGCCTTTTGTATATTGCTTCTTTATCGTCCATTAATTGAACATTAATTTCATAAAGTTCGATTGCTTTATCGAATTCGCCAGCTGTAAAAAATTCGTGTGCTAGTTTGTTTCGCTCCTTATATTTCTGAATTTCTGTCGGTTCGTTTAAAAACAACCTTCCGTTTTCAGCTTCTAGAATAAGTCTTTGTATAAAATCAACGATTGATTTGCTTTTTTCTAAATTGATTAAATATAGTTTGTCCTTTGGTGCTGATTCTGTAATTTTTAATTCGGCTTCACGAAGCACTAAAATAAGTTTTAAAACACGTTTTGTGTTTTCCTTGTCAATTCTCTTTCTGTAAATTTTATACAGACCACCTAATGACGCTATGCAATCTTCGTGAAGTTGTACGTTAATTTCGTAAAGTTCAACAGCTTTGTCAATTTCGCCAGCTTTAAAAAATTCGTATGCTTGTTTGTTTCGTTCCTTATAGTTCATAGTTTTATTATTTAATCGTTACTGCTTTTAATTTTAGCAATAGACGAAAGAACATCTTCAAGCCTAAATTGGCGTTCAGCACGCGCTAATGATGATGAGGCTTCTTTAACTTTTTGTTGCATTATTGGCAAATAAGCATTTAAAATCCTCAATTCGTTTATTTTATCCTTTTGCTTTTTGTAAATTTGAATTAGTCGAATGTGAGAAAAACCGATTGTACATTTCAGTTGAACATTCATTTCGTAAAGTTCGATTGCCTTATCAATTTCTTTTAATTTTTCAAAAGCTTTTCCATTTCGATTCCTTTCAGAATTTTTCATAATTTATTATTGAAGTTAACCTATTACTTCAAATGTAAGGATAGTAATGTCATTCCTTGCGAAGAACTGATAATAAAATGGAGGAAATAGTTTCTTAAAAAATGTAATTGATAGCGGCTTTTTAATTACCTTTAGGTTTAACCAAAATAACTAAGAATATGAAAACATTTATTTTATACACTTTGATGGCTTTTTGCACTTTAACTTATGGCCAAAAATTGATAGTTACTCCAATTGGTTTGAAAGATTCAAGTGACAACGAAAAAACATATATAGTATTAAACGCTGATGGCAAGTCCGCAAAGCAATTATTTGATAATGCTTTAAAATACATAAATAAGAATTACAAAAGTCCAGATGATGTAATAAAGGGTAAAACGGATGGTGAATATTTGAAATTTATTACTCATATTTCCGATTTTTTAATTGTCAATAATTCAGGCGCAAAAATTAGGATTGATGCCGATTATACAATAGAATTAAACTTTAAAGATGGAAAAGTAAAATTTGAAATAATATCTCTTGATATGTATGCACAAAATGGCGGGTATAAAGTACTCTTTTCAGGGGGGGCTTTTGAAGGGTACCCAATTTATAATAAACAAGGAGATTTGAAAAGAGCTGAAACAAAGACTGAAATTGAAATATTTTTTAATGAAACAATAATTTCATTAAGTGATTTTTTACTAGATAAAAGCGATATTGATAAATGGTAGGTAATAATCCTTGAAGGAAATTTGAAATAACTAAATTAATAAGAAACTAATGGAAGGATTTTGGCTTTTTCTTTTGGGTATTTGGTTTTGGCTTTTGGCTATGTGGCCAACGATATTAAAGATAGCATTAATTATTTATGCGTTGAATGTCATCAATAATTTTTTATCAACCCTTCGAGGTATATCTCACTCACTTAATGGTATTAATAGAAATCTTACGGACATTAATCGCACACTATATGATATGAAAGAAAAA
Source organism: Chitinophaga pinensis (assembly GCA_945872015.1). Taxonomy (GTDB): domain Bacteria; phylum Bacteroidota; class Bacteroidia; order AKYH767-A; family OLB10; genus CAINEC01. The sequence goes on from CAMBYJ010000079.1 coordinate 3,579, forward strand.
TCGACTCAAAATCAGGTCATTGATGGATATGTGATAACTACAACTAAGAAATAAAAAAAGGGCATCCAATAAACTGCGCCCTTTATATAATCAATCTTTTATTTCTTTGAGTTCAATAAATTCTTGTTGTTGTACCAAAATTAACCTGCTCACATCGCCGAAGCGATCCAGTTTAGAAGCTTGGATAAAGGAAATTGGGGGAGTAATTAATTTGGAAAGAGAACTGATTAAAAAGTGCGAACTACGCGGACCATTTCCGAACTAGAGGGCAGCAAAAAAAAAAAGATTCTAATACCGCAGAAGCCATACAATATCGCAATTTGGATAAAAGTTGCTTGGTGACTAAATACAGAGATTAACAAAAAATTAGAGCGAATAAAAATTACTTTTTATTCGTAATATCAAATTCTACACGCCTATTTTTAAACCTACCCTCAGGTGTATCATTTGAAGCAATTGGCTTGCTTAAACCAAATGATAGGGTTGTAATTCTTGTTGTTGGAATACCAGACTTAATCAAATAATCTCTAACTGCTTTAGCTCTATTTCCTGATAAAAATAAATTGAATTCTGCGCTACCCTTATTATCTGTATGTCCAGAAAGCGTAACTAACCAATTCGTATTTGCTTTAAGCAACAAAACAAGGCCGTTTAACAATACCTTTGAATTTGCGGGAAGGACAGAAGAATTAAACTCAAATTGAATGTTTTCAATTGTTGATTGATCAATTAAATTGTTCATTTCACTATCTTCTAAATCTTCTTTTGGAGTTATTTCTTCTTTTACTGGATTTGTATCATCTGGTTTAACTTGAAGTGCTAACTGATTTTTAGCAAGTTGAATTTGCTGATTAAGTAATAATGAAATACCTTTTAACTCCTTAATACTAAGTTTAATTTCATCGATTGACTTATCTTTAAAAGATTCAGGAAAATTGGTGCCATATTTAAGTAAGGATTTATCGATAAATGAGAAAATATCCTTGGAAACACCAATTGCCTTAGCCTCCTGAATAACTAACATTAATTCCTCTTTAGTGGAAATTAACTCCTTTAAAATTTCAATATTTGATGCAAGCAAAACGACAGTATCGATAATTTGAATTTTTTCTTTTTGAATTGAAAATTTAACAATCTCATCCTGTAGTCCTTTAGAGAATCTATTAGTAGCAAAATAACCAACCGAGTCATTTTCGAACATTAAAGTCAATTCATCATAGATAGTATTGAAATCGTTACCCATTGAGCTTACTTGTTCTTCTTTGTATAGAAATAAATCGTAGCCACCAATTGAATTAAACCCATTAGATGTAAAATAAAGATTCCCTTCAAAAACATACGGTGCCATCTCATTCTTTGGAGAACAGGCATTTTGAATTTTCTGTATTGCTCCAAATTTAACACCATCGAAATCACAAAAATATAGATCAAGATTTCCATCTTTATTCTGCATGTCTGAGGAAAAATAAATTTTATGACCCAACTTATCATAAAAAGGATAACTGACATTATATTTTAAGGAATTATACGGAAAATCAAGTGCGTTTTCCCATTTACCATTCATAAATTTAGAGTAATAAATTCCCAACATGTCGTTACTCAACAAACCATGATTATTCGTGAAAAATAATATGTCAGATGACCCTGAAATAGGCCCATCATAAAAATTCGAATTCATAGACGTTTGAGCACCAAATTCCTTAGTATCAAAAGTGGCTGGAATTAACTTACAATCTTTAACTTCGTACAAATCAGTATAAGGCTTTTTAGTATTTGGATCAATCATGATTCCCAAATCATCGAAAGAAGCAGAAACGCAATACAATTTGCTTCCAATCATTCTTAGTCCAAATTCATCATTTTCAGTATTAAAACACACAGTGCTTAGTGTTACCTTTTGCGCAAAGGGAACAAACCACAAAAAAAATAAACTGAAAAATAATACTGCTAATTTCAAAAGTAGATTTTATTAAATGAAGAATCTGGGACTTTGTGACCTATTAGATTTTTGAGGAAATCTAAACCTTAAAGCCAATTCATGAGTTTGCGTCGTTACCCTATTCAATTGATTAACAGGATATGAAAATGAATAACCCACATAAAATTTCTGTTTAATATCATAACCAACAATAGCACCCAATCCAGATTGCCATTGATAAGTAACTCCAAAGTCAAAGTTTTTATTAAAGGATAGTATTGTATTTACATCTAAATTATAAGGAGTTCCACTTACATACCTAGAAACAATATTTGGCCTTAAATCTAAGCGATTATTGAGTTTGAAGCAACCGCCAACATAAGCAATAAACCCTTTTCTAGTATCAACAAAATTGGTCATATTACTATTTAAAAAATTAGTTTTGGCCAACTGTGGCATAGCAAATCCCGCATAAAACTTTTTTGAATAGAGTAAGCCTCCAAAACCTGCATTGAAAGCAATTCCAGTTCTTAAGTTACTTTGCATATAAGGGTCATTATCTACTATTGTACTAAGTTCTGTTAAGTTAACTGTTGTATTAGATATACTCATTCGAATGCCAAGACCAAACTTCCAATTTTCAGAAAGTTTGAGATGATAGGCTAAATTTATATCAGACTTTGTTAAATTAACTGGACCATATTGGTCACCTAATAATGCTACCCCAACTCCAAAATTATCCATCACCTTGAAATTGCCGGAGGCAGTATAGGTTTTAGGAGCGCCTGGAATTCCAACCCACTGATTTACTGCTAAAGCAGAAATTTCAGAATATGAGTTAGCTCCTGCTTGTGCAGGATTTAACATTAAAATATTAAATTGATTTTGCCTAAAGTTAGGGTCTCCTTGAGTAAAGGTTACGAAAGCAGAACAACTAAAAGTTATTGCTAATACGCAGTTAAAAATCTTATTATTTTTCATTGATATACTTTTTATAAGTAATTATTGTACACGATTGATATAGACATACCCTGATTCTATTTTGCCATTATCCAATTGCAATAGGTAATAATAGGTTGCATCTGGTAACGATTCGCCTGAATCAAGTAGCGTTCCATCCCAAGTGCTGTTATAATTATCACTCTTGAATACTAAATTTCCATATCTATTATAGACTTGTAAGATCTTAGTGTCGTAATTATTCAATCCTAAGATTTCGAAATAGTCATTGATATTATCTCCATTAGGAGTATACCCGGTAGGAATTACAATCGCCATTGTGTCGATAAATGGATCACAAGCATCATCAAGCCCATCAAAATCAATATCTATACCTGAACCTACAACTGTTATGTTGATATTAGCAATTGTAGAATTTCCACTATTGTCAATGACTGTTACTGTAATTGGATTAATGCCAATGTCATCGCAAGTAAAGGTCGATTGACTATATATAACTGTGTCTATTCCGCAATTATCACTTGAATTGACATCAATTTGAGCAAAGCTTAAACTTACATTACCTGTAAGGTCAAGCACTAATGTAGCATCAATCAAATTAACATATGGAGCAATTACATCAATTACAACAACAGATTGAGTAGCTGATGCGCTATTTCCACTTGCGTCAGTAACAGTCCATGTTACAGTAGTTGTTCCTAAAGGGAAGACCAATGGAGCATCATTTGTAATGGCAAATTGTGTGCAATTATCTGTTGCTGTAGGAACTCCTATATACACTCCTGATGCATCACATGATAAATTAGACTGAACAGTAACCGTTGCAGGAGCAGCTATTTGAGGAACTATCGTATCGTTAACTGTTACTGTTTGAATAGCTGTAGATGTATTTGAGAAAGCATCAGATACGATCCATGTAACTTGAGTTATACCAATTGGGAAGTTAAACGGTGCATTATTAGTAACTGATGTTACAGCACAATTGTCTGATGTTACTGGTAGACCAAGATTGATTCCCGAAACGGAACATCCAGAAGTAAGGTTCACGGTTAAATTCGCCGGAGCAATAATAACAGGATTTATCGTATCACCAATAGTTACTGTAACTGTTGCAGATGATATTGAACATCCAAAGTTATTACTAACTGTCACAAAATAGTAACCAGCAATTCCTGCGGTGATTGTATCATTAGAAATTCCTGTATTCCAAGAATAACTTGCGTACGTTGATGGAACAGATAATTCAATAGTGGTATTAGGACAAAGCATGGTTGAACCGCTTGCAACAATAACTGGTATTATTGGTAATGGATTCACAACCACTGCTGCACTTACTACAGAAGTACAACCATTACCATTCGTTACTGAATAATTTATAGTTGAATTTCCTGATGAAATTGCAGATATAATTGCAACGTTTCCACTTGCACTTACTGTCGCTACTGCTGTATTACTTGATGTCCATACACC
>CAMBYJ010000080.1 GCA_945872015.1 Chitinophaga pinensis
GGATTCCGGTGCCTTCAAAGAGTTTAACCGAATCGATATTTCCAACCACCACATCGAGTGCATTACGCGTAATTTGAGCTGGCAGAATACCGAAAAGATTGGAAACTGTCACAAAAACAATCCCCATTAGGAGCCGCCACTTATATTTGACAAAGTATTTATTTATCGATTTTAAATCTTTCACAATACAACTTACTGAAAATCAGTTTTTATTTTAAACTTTCGCAGAATTAATCACCTCGGTAAAGGTATAAACTTCGGTCAGAATTTTATTTGAACATTCTCGTATTTTTCTTTGCTGACTAGTAAATAAATCAACTACCTTTGCGGCTCAATTGAATAAGACCTAAACCATCATGATTGAAGTTAAAGAAATCAGTTCTGCAGTTGCCCCATTGGCCTGCAATATTTTCGACCACGTTGCAGGAAGCAAACACGAGCAAATCGTTTTTTGCAACGACCCTGAAACTGGACTAAAAGCAATTATCGCTATTCATAATACTAACCTTGGGCCTGCTCTTGGTGGAACGCGTATGTGGATGTATAAAACAGAAGCAGAAGCATTGAACGACGTATTACGTTTATCGCGTGGTATGACTTACAAAGCAGCTATTTCAGGTTTGAACTTAGGTGGTGGTAAGGCTGTAATTATCGGCGATAGCAAGAAAGATAAGTCAGAAGCTTTATTCCGTCGTTTTGGAAGATTCATCAATAACTTAAACGGACAGTATATCACTGCTGAAGATGTTGGTACTTCAACAAAAGATATGGAATATGTTGCTATGGAAACAAAGTCTGTGACTGGCTTACCTGAATCAATGGGTGGCAGTGGCGATCCTAGTCCTGTAACAGCTTACGGCGTTTATATGGGAATGAAAGCTTCAGCAAAATTTGCTTGGGGAAATGACGAATTAAATGGCAAGAAAGTTTTAGTGCAAGGAATTGGTAACGTTGGAAGAAACTTAGTTAGTCATTTGACTAAAGAAGGTGCTGTTGTTTACATCGCAGACATCAACGAAGAACAATTGAATAAAGTAGCAGCGGAATATGGTGCTACAGTTGTTTCTAATGAGGGACTATACGATTTAGATATCGATATCTATGCTCCTTGTGCGTTAGGTGCAACGTTGAATACAGAAAATATTTCTCGTTTGAAATGTTCGATTGTAGCAGGTGCTGCCAATAATCAATTAGCAGAGGAAAGCGTTCACGGACCAATGTTAGTTGAAAAAGGAATTGTTTACGCTCCTGACTTTTTAATCAATGCTGGTGGTTTGATAAACGTTTATTCAGAATTAAACGGATACGATCGTAGCAAAGCATTAGCTCAAACAGAGCATATTTACAATGCAACTATGGACATCTTAAAGAATGCGCAAGCAGATGGAATCCATACGCAATTAGCAGCAATGCAAATCGCAGAGAAACGCATTTACAATAAATAAGAATACCTCCTGAATTTCCACGTGTTTCGAACACCTTTCGAAGCCGTGGAAATTTTTATAAAATAATAGTTCTTTAATACTTGTTGAGATAAAAAATATGTTGAGCAGAAGACACCTTAGAATTCGCGTAATGCAAGCCTTGTATTCGTATTATCAATCCGACAACAAGGATATGTTGCAAACAGAACAAGAGCTTCTGAGAGGAACCAATAAGATTTATGAGTTGTATTTGCTAACCATGCAAATGATTTTAGAACTCGCAAATCAGGAAGAGATGTATTATGCCGATCAGCCGGCAAGTGCAGTCACAGGAATTAAGAAATCGGTAGTTCGTAAATTAGGCGATAACCTTTTTGTGCAATGGCTGCAAAATAATTTATCGTTTGCACGTCAAGTGAGAGACAATAAAATTTCATGGCAAAATGAAATGGATGCGGTAAAGAAATCGTTTTTCCAGATTCGTCAGTCTGATCAGTACAAAGCTTATTGCGCCAAAGCAGATTCAAGTATAAAAGAAGAAATTGATTTTATTACTTGGATTTTTGCAGAGGTTTTTACTCGTCAGGAATTTGTTTTTTCAACGTTGGAAGAAAAATCTATTTACTGGGCTGAGTCAATTGAATTGATTCAAGGAATGATTACTAAAACACTTGAAGGTTCTAAAGCCAAAGGAGAATTTAAATTATTAAGTCTCTTTAAAGATGAAGAAGATGATGTGCGTTTCATGCGTGAACTAGTGAAGAAAACCATTCAGGATGATGAATACCTTACTCAGATAATTGGTGAGAAAACAAAGAACTGGGAAGCTGATCGTATTGCGATGGTTGATATTATTCTGATGAAAATGGCATTGACAGAAATACTTCACCACACTTCTATTCCTGTTAAAGTAAGTATTAACGAGTATATCGATATTTCAAAAGACTATAGCACGCCCAATAGTAAATCGTTTATCAATGGAGTAATTGATAAATTAGCAGTAGAATTAAAATCACAAGGTAAAATTGTGAAAGTTGGTCGCGGATTAATGGAATAAAAATATGAGAACACTAATTAACTACATCGTTATTTTAACAAGCTTATTCATTGTTTCATGCGGAAACAAAACCGATGAACCTAAGGATGGAGAAGTAATAGTCTCTCCAGACATCGTTAATAATCCTGAAACTGCTAGCGGAGAAATTACGGATAAAACAGGCGTACCTAAATTTGATTTTGAAGAAATAACTTTCGACTTAGGAACTGTTCAAAGTGGAGAATCGGTAACACACGAATTTAAATTCAAAAACAGTGGCGACAAAGATTTAATTATATCACAAGCAAAAGGATCTTGTGGTTGCACACAACCTGAATATCCAAAAGACCCTATTGCACCTGGCGATGAAGGCGTGATTAAAGTAACGTTTAATAGTACAGGTATTAGCGGACAAATAACTAAAAACATTACGCTCATTGCTAATACAACACCTAATACAAAAGTATTAACCATTACAGGAGAAGTTATCAAATCAAAATAAGAAAATTATTACCATGAACACATTACTTATTACATTACAAGCTGGCGGTGGCGCTATGCAACAAATTATTCCGATTGCATTAATCATGATTGTTTTTTACTTTTTCATGATTCGTCCTCAATCAAAAAAACAAAAATTAGAAAGAGAATTTAAAGACTCTTTAAAAGAAGGAGAACGTGTAGTTACTATCGGTGGCGTGCATGGCAAAATCACATCGGTAAAAGAAAAGACGTTTATTATTGAGATTGCAAAAGAAGTACGTGTAGAAGTTGAAAAAACTGCCATCTCTGCTGATGTGACTAAGTCGTACCAAACGAATATTGCAAAGTAATCAGTACAACTGCTTTTTTAATTATATTCGTGAGTAAAGGAAAACACGGATAGCATGGAAGCAAATAACTCCTTTAAAAAGAAGTTAAAAAGTAATTCGAAATTATTTTCGTTTTTGCTATGCTTCTTTATTGCTACTACTATATGGGCTATCAACGCGCTTAATAAAGAGCATCGTAGTAAGGTTAACTTCATTGCTAATATCAATGTTCCATTTTCTAAAACCAACGAAAGTGGAAAGCAAGAAGTAAAAGCAACTGTGTATTTAAAAGGCAGAGGATTTGACCTTGCGAAGTTTTTGTTTTTCTTAAGCAAGAAAGATCGCGTAGTTAATTGCACCAGCAATGCATCTGATAAAATTGACATACGAGCAGCCATTGTTGACTTTATCAAGAATAAAGAAAGTGCAATAACAGTAGAAGAAGTATCACCTTCATTTTTTGCCTTGCAAGGTAAAATGGCGTACAGCAAGAAGGTGGGAATCACAGTAGATTATCAGTTGAGTTTATCATCTATTTACATGCAGTCGGCTAAAGCATTATGTAGTCCTGATAGTTTATTAATTTCTTCTGAATCCCCTATCCCCGACTCCATTACTTCTATAACAATGCTGGCAGAAAATTTAAAGAGTGATGGCGCATCAATCAGCAAAGAAATTACATTCAAGAAATTAAGAAATATCTATATTGAACCTACACCGGTTATCTTAACTGTGCCTGTTGAATCAGCTACAGAAAAAATTATTAAAGTACCTGTTACTTGTAATCAATCAAACAGACAATTAAAATTTATTCCATCGGAGATAACCATTCAGTGTAAACTTCCTATTTCGAAATTTGAAAAAACAATTCCTGCCAGCTTTACTGCGAATGCAAAGTTTAACGACAATGGTAAATCGAAAGCAGTGATTGAAATTATTAAAAAACCAGAATGGGTTGAGCAAGTCAAGTGGACACCAGCATCGGTAGATTATTTTCATCAAAATCCGTAACATGATTATTGGTATTACAGGAGGAATCGGCTCTGGAAAAACGATCGTGTGTGAAATATTTAAGCAATTAGGAATTCCTGTTTTTAATGCTGATCAAGTTGCACGCGACTTAATGCAGAATAATCAGGAAGTTTATGATTTGTTGCAAGCACAATTTGGAGAAACTATTTTTCCATTATTAGGTCAATTTGATAAAGTCCATTTAAGTCGATTGGTATTTAATAACCCCGACGAATTAAGTCGATTGAATTCGATTGTACATCCCTTTGTGAGAAATGCTTTTACAACATGGAAAGCAAATCAAACAGCTCCTTATATTTTGCATGAAGCAGCAATTTTAATTGAGTCTGGTTTTAACAAACTTTGTGATAAAGTAATTGTGATTGAAGCTCCCGAAGACTTACGCATTCAACGTGTATGCGCTCGCGATGGTAAAAGCACAGAGGAGGTTGTTTCGATAATACAACAACAAATGCCCGACGAAGAACGTCGTAAACATGCCGATTATAAAATCATCAATAACGAAATCAGTCCACTGCTACCTCAAGTACTAACCATTCACGAAACACTTTTAGCTAATGTCTGATTTCACCAAACCGTTAATTGCCTTTACTAACGGTTACCAGTTATCCCAAACAGAAATCTGGATTGACCCCACCCACCCTGTTCATACCGCAGTGGTTAGTCATGCACATGGCGACCATGCAGTACCTGGACATGGCAAAGTATACTGTACTAAAAACACAGCCCTTTTACTCCGCACCCGTTATCGCAATTTTGCTGATACTGTTATCACCCCAGATTATCATGAGTGGTTTGAAGTGAATGGTGTGATGTTTCAGTTTATTCCTGCGGGACATATGCTTGGCTCAGCTCAGATTGTGTGGAAGCATGAAGGAAGAATTATTAATTATACCGGCGACTATAAAAGACAGGCGGATGCATCCTGCGAGCCCTATGAGACGGTTAAGTGCGATGTGCTCATTACAGAAACGACCTTTGCTCAGCAAGGCAAAACCCATCCAGCTGACGAAGATTCGTTAAAAGCCTTCGATGCGGCCTTAAATACGAATTATATCGTAGGTGCATACGCGTTAGGTAAGGCGCAGCGATTAACAAGGTTGTTTGCGGACCTAAAGCCAGAATTTAAAATTATGGTACATCCAAAAATTTCGAAGTACCATCGCGTGTATGAAGAAGCGGGATTCAATTTAGGAGAATGGCTACCCTATCAGAAACAAGTTTTCAAAAAGACCAGCAACAATATTTACATTGTTCCGCCATTAGTGCTGCAATCGTATGCATCAGACATTAGTTATTTACGAGGCATGGCTTCGGGATGGGACCGTTTGCAAGAAGGATATGATATTAAGTTACCTGTATCTGATCACAGCGATTGGAACGATTTACTGAATACAATTTCGGAGAGCGAAGCAAAAATCGTTTACACGATACATGGAGACAGCAATGAATTGATGAGTCATTTGAGTAACTCATCGGTTCATATTGAAGAACTATAAAATTATTTCTCCTAAACCTTGTCGAGTGATGACAGGCTCATCGCCGGTACAATCTACTACTGTTGAGGGAACGATACTCCCTATCCCACCATCTACTACTAAATCGACTTGGTGATTATATACTTCAAAGATTTCTTCGGGGTCTGTTGGATAAATTTTTATTTCATCCATATCATGTAAAGAAGTTGCTATGATGGGGTGTCCTATTTTCTCAATGAGTGCTTGCACAATTTTATTATCTGGCACACGTAGTCCTATTGTTTTCTTACGAATTCTAAATACAGAAGGCAGATGACTTGATGCTTCGAGGATAAAAGTAAAAGGTCCTGGGAACGCTTTGTTGAGTAATTTATAAATTGCTCTATCGAAGGGTTTCGTAAACTCGGAAACGTTACTAAGGTCGCTGCATAACAAGGAAAAGTTCGCTTTATCGGCACGTATATCCTTCATGCGTGCTATTTGCTCGAATGCTTTGTACTGATAAAGGTCGCAGGCCAATGCATAGATGGTATCCGTAGGAATGATAATTACTCCACCTTTCAAAAGTGTTTGCGCAATCTGATCAATCTTACGCGCCTCTGGATTATCGGGATGAACCTTTATTAGCATGATGTAAAGATAAGGAATGTTGTGCAAGGGGGAATGCTTGCTATTAATGAGCAATTTATCAACAAATCGATAAAAAACAAGTTCTAAAACTTGAATTTATAAACGCATAATTATTCGTTTTTATAGGTTTACTACTCTTTTTTAAAAACCTAAAAATCTTGAATACAACACAACAGCTTGAAGCATTTAAAAGCTTTATGAATTACAGGCGCTATAGCAAAAATACAATCAAAACATATAGTGATGCCCTACAAAGCTTTTTCAAATTTAATGCGACAGAAAATCTCGAACAATTAACAATCGAACATTTAATTAAATTCAACAACGAGCACATCCTTAAAAATAATTATTCAGCCAGTTATCAAAACCAGGTTATAAATGCAATTAAATTGTTTTACAGAAATCGATTTAATAGAACAATGGAAGTAGATTTTATTCAACGACCAAGAAGAGAAAAACGACTACCGAATGTATTGAGTAAATTGGAAGTGAAGTCCATTTTAGAGTCGCCGATAAACCTAAAACACAGAGCGATGTTAAGTTTAATTTATGCATGTGGCTTACGACGCAGTGAACTTTTAAATTTAACATTAAAGGATGTATTATCTGATCGACATTTATTGTTCATACGGCAATCAAAAGGAAAGAAAGACCGTATGCTTCCAATAAGTGATAAACTGATAACTATGTTAAGAGAATATTATAGAGCTTACAAACCTAAAATATGGTTATTTGAAGGACAAAATCCCGGAGAACAATACAGTGAAAGGAGTATACAGCTAGTACTTAATCAAGCATTGAATAAGGCAAGAATTAATAAGCCAGTAACACTTCATTGGTTACGGCATAGCTATGCTACCCATTTACTAGAGAATGGAACAGATTTAAGATACATACAAGAATTATTAGGACATAGTTCCAGTAAAACCACTGAGATATACACACATGTTAGCACCCATAGTATTCAAAAAATAAAATCACCTTTTGATGATTTATAGATATTTATATTACTTTAGTACATACGAAATAAAACTGCGCCAATACATCCAAATAAGGAAATATAAGGAAGTTTTATAGCGTGTATAAGGTAGTTAGCGGTAATTATTAGTACAACAAAAATCTAAAATAGCAAGCATGAAAACAGGAATGAAAATCTACTTTGTAATATCTACAGCCTTGTTATTACTGTTATCTTACAGGGTATTCTTCGGTTTAAAAACCGACACCGAGCTTGTATTAAACAAACTATCCATCGTTGATAGAAATTCTGGAAAACCTGTACTGATTCTGGCGGACAGTGTACCTGAACCTACTCTTGACGGAAAGGTTCTGCCAAGAATATTCAAGCCAAGGGGATTAATTT
>CAMBYJ010000081.1 GCA_945872015.1 Chitinophaga pinensis
GTTGTTTGAAAACCATATTTCGCGCTATCTAGTTTGAAGGAGGTGCCAGTTAATTCGTTTTTATTGTTTCTTTCGCAAAGCCAATAATTGTTACCAAGTTTTTTTTGAATAACCACCACCGCATTTTTCAATAAAGGAACCGATGGATCTCCAATTAAAAAAGTAGTTGAATCAGGAATTGTATCGTAATTGGTTAAAGTATAACATAAGGATTGATCGATGCCATTTAACGGAATATTTGCAAAGCCGTATTTAAAGGGAATGGTAAAGCTTTCATCGTAATAGCGACAAATAACATCATCTTGCTTTCGCGTAATTTTAGAAACCTTAGTTCCTAATAATTGAATGGTATCTGTTGTTGTATTACCATTATAGTCTGTCACGTTAACAATTACCTTCTGAAGCTCGATACCTATTTGTAAAGGTTTTGATTTCGTTTTTTTAAATAAGATTGATTTGTTAACCGGTAAAGTATATAATCGAATCCATTCTGTTTTAGAATTTACCAACGATGTGTAATTGATAGAAGCATTTACCAATCTGGTTTCATCAAAATTAAAGCGATCGTATTTCGTATGATATAATGTGTCGCCATCAAGCGCCGTTGCCAAAATCGAATAATAGTTCCCATAAGAATCGTTGCTATTGTCCGTGCCTTTTATTTCAAAATGATACTTTCCAGGCTGCAAATAATTAATTGCTGTATCGCTCTTATGGACAGACTGCATTGTATCACTAACCAGATAATTGTAATTGTCTATTAATTGAACAGCTCGAATTTCTTTAATAATGGGCGGAATAGAATCCTCGTAATTTAAAAACGCTAACGGATTCAAAGGCTCTTCCGATTTTAAATCGCGAATTTCGAAATGCAAATGTGGCGAAGCGCTGGATCCAGAGTTTCCACTATAACCGATACAATCTCCTTTTTTAAAAATAAATCGTTTCGCATCTGGGAATTCTTCCATATCATATGACTCGTTAGCTTTTTGAATAGAATCGACAAAGGCATCCAACGTAGGATTAAAAGAAGATAAATGAGCATAAACTGAGGTATAACCTTCGGGATGATTGATATAAACAACTCTTCCGAATCCGGTAGGACTCACTTTAATTCGCGATACATAACCATCACCGATAGAAAAGATGGGAAGACCTTCTTTGCCGTTGGTGCGGATATCAATTCCAGAATGAAAATGATTAGGTCTGATTTCACAAAAATTACCGGCCAACGAAATGGGAATGTTCACCGGAGAACCAAAATCGGGCTTACTATTTTGTGCTTGGGTGTTGAAAATTGACACCAAAATCAAGAGCAACAGCACATAAATGAATTTATTTCGAAGCATCATAGGGGCTATGAAAATAGAAATAATATTTCCATTGACTATAAAAAAACGCAATTTTTTGGTTAAAACCATATATTCAATTACATTTGTTTCATTGTTCAAAATCACTGATTTATGAATTCTGTAATGGATCAAATACAAAAGCTGAAATCCCAAATAAAATTGGCGGTTGACCAGCACCATAAATTACAGAAAGAGAATTCAAAACTGGCTTCACAAAATGAACAGTTGCAAGTTGAAAAAGATGTTGCAATAAATGAGTGTGAGGCACTAAAAGAACAATTAAAAACAATTAAATTAGCACAAGCTTTAGCGGTACCTGAAAAAACGGAAACCCGAGAGCTTAAAATTCAAATTAACAACTACTTACGCGAAATCGACCGTTGTTTGTCGTTGTTGAACAAAGATTAAAAGGTGAGCAAAACCGTCTCTATACAGGTGCAAATTGCCAATAAGTCCTACCCCTTAAAGGTGAGAGAAGATCAGGTGGAAGTTCTGCAGGAAGCAGCTAAAAAAGTTGCTGAGCAGCTAAAAACCTATCAAACTTCTTTCAACTTAAAGGAGCCTCAGGATATTTTGGCGATGTGTGCGTTACAACAGGCAGCAGAACTTCTGAATGCTTCAAGCAATAGAGAAAAGAAAGAACTGGAGTTAGCCAATGAGTTGACGAAGCTTTCTGAAATGGTAACTGCTTTCGGACCGGATAATCAATAGTTCTTCGTTCTTTGATCATCCCCCGAAAAGGGAAAATAATATTTAGAAGATCCGCATACCATTCTGGTCGCAGATTAAAATCAACATTCAAACACTTAGGAGGCATTTTGCGTTGCCGATTGCACGTCTGCAAAGAAAGCATGAATCAATGGGGTGTACTCCGACCCTACTATATGGGTTTTAATTCTCCCAGGGTGGATGCGGAGCTTCAATTTAAAAAGCAATTATTGTCGCAAGACAAATCACTATATAAATAAACAAACATTAAACTATGGAACCAATATCTATCATATTAGGACTGGCGGGACTTGCAGTTGGAGGCGTATTAACCTTTGTTGTTACGAGAAAAAACAACAATGGTATTGTTGAAGCTGCTGAAGAAAAAGCAAAAGCAATTGTTAAAGAGGCTGAGGCCAAAGGTGAATTATACCTGAAAGATAAAACGATGGAAGCAAAAGATCGCTTTTATCAAATGAAAACAGAGCACGAAAAGCATATCACTGAAAAAGACAAAGCTATTCTTGCTGCTGATAATAGAATCAAGCAAAAAGAGACAACTCTTAATCAGCAATTAGAACAAAGCAAGAGAAAGCAAACGGAAGTTGAAGCGATTCAAACAAATCTGAATTCACAATTAGAAATCGTTAATCGCCGTAAGGAAGAATTAGAAAAAGCACATCAAAAGCAAGTGCATGCATTAGAGAAAATTGCAGGACTATCAGCGGAAGATGCTAAAGCGCAATTAGTAGAAGCTTTAAAAGCAGAAGCTAAAACAGAAGCGATGTCGTTTATTAAAGACACTATCGACGAAGCAAAATTAACAGCAAATAAAGAAGCAAAGCGTATCGTTATTCAAACGATTCAACGTGTGGCTACAGAGCATGCAATTGAAAATGCTGTGACTGTTTTCCATATCGATAATGATGAAGTGAAAGGTCGTGTAATCGGACGTGAAGGAAGAAATATTCGTGCTTTAGAAGCAGCAACAGGAATTGAAATTATTGTAGATGATACTCCGGAAGCAATTATCCTTTCTGGTTTTGATCCCGTACGTAGAGAGTTAGCTCGTTTAGCGTTGCATCAGTTAGTATCCGACGGACGTATTCACCCTGCGAGAATTGAAGAAGTAGTTACGAAAGTTCGTCGCCAGTTAGATGAAGAAATTATTGAGATTGGTAAGCGTACAGCTATCGATTTAGGTATTCACGGATTAGCACCTGAGTTAATTCGTATGGTAGGTAGAATGAGATATCGTTCATCTTACGGACAAAATTTATTACAACACTCGCGTGAAGTTGCTAACCTTTGTGCTTTAATGGCTGCTGAGTTAGGCTTGAATGTGAAGCTTGCTAAGCGCGCTGGTTTATTACACGATATTGGTAAAGTTGCCGAAGAAGATACTGAGCTTCCACATGCAATTGCAGGTATGAAGATGGCTGAACGCAGTAAAGAAAATGCTGAAGTTGTGAATGCAATTGGAGCCCATCACGATGAGATTGAAATGACAAGTATGATCTCTCCTATCGTTCAGGTTTGTGATGCTATCAGTGGTGCTCGCCCTGGTGCTCGTCGTGAGATTGTAGAACAATACATGAAGCGTCTGAAGGAAATGGAAAATCTTGCTCAAGGATATAAAGGCGTTGAAAAAGCATTTGCTATTCAAGCTGGACGTGAGTTACGTGTGATTGTAGAAAGTGAGAAGTTAGATGATAAAGCAACAGAGCAATTAGCATTTGATATCGCTAACCGCATTCAAACAGAAATGACGTATCCTGGTCAGGTAAAAGTGACAGTAATCCGTGAGACAAGAGCTGTGAATTACGCTAAGTAATTTAGCTTTTAAATTTCTTCTTTACTTCTTAATAACAATCGTAGAATGAAAATAATTACCGTTGTTGGAGCGCGTCCTCAGTTTGTAAAAGCGGCTGTAGTTAGTCGTGAGCTGAAAAAGCATTCTTCAATAACCGAACAAATCATTCATACTGGTCAGCATCACGATGCAAATATGTCGGATGTTTTTTTCGATGAGATGGATATTCCAAAGCCTGCCTTTCATTTAGGTATTCATGGTTTAGGTCATGGAGCTATGACAGGTCAGATGCTAGAAGGAATTGAAAATGTATTGTTGCAGGAAAAGCCTGATTACGTTTTAGTTTATGGTGATACAAACAGCACATTGGCGGGAGCGTTAGCAGCATCAAAATTATTGATTCCTGTTGCGCATGTTGAAGCTGGCTTACGCTCGTTTAATATGGCAATGCCCGAAGAACAAAATCGTATTCTAACCGATCGACTTTCATCGTTGCTCTTCTGCCCTACGCAAACAGCAATTGATAATCTTACAAAAGAAGGATATCCTTTTAATAACAAACTAATTCTTTCAGGTGATGTGATGCAGGATGCTGCAATATATTATGCTGAAAATTCGGAGGCGCGCTCGACGGTTTTTAAATCGTTAGACCTACACGACTTTGTACTTTGCACCTTACACAGAGCAGAAAACACGAATGATTTAAATCGTTTGCAATCTATTATAAACGCACTCGAAAAAATTAATACCGAACGAAAAGTTGTATTGCCGTTACATCCGCGTACGCAAAAAATCATGAAGGATGCGGGCATGAAAACGAATCTGACCATTATTGATCCGGTAGGATATTTTGATATGCTTGAATTATTGAAGCATTGTAAATTAGTTATGACAGATAGTGGTGGACTTCAGAAAGAAGCGTTTTTCTTTCAGAAGTTTTGCATTACACTTCGTGATGAAACAGAATGGGTTGAATTAATAAACGGAGGTTTTAATTTATTAGCAGGTGCTGATGAAGAAAAAATTATGCAGGCCTACTCTGCTGCATTAACTGCACAATGCAATTTTAATATCGATTTATACGGAGGTGGTAAAGCTGCTGCTCGCATTGTTAGTGAACTTATTAAATAGTCATGCGCTTTTTAATATTAACTCAATATTACCCTCCTGAAACGGGAGCTCCGCAAAACCGATTGAGTGGTTTAGCAAGAGAGTTAAAAGCCGCTGGTCATGAAGTCTGTATTCTTACAGCCATGCCAAATTATCCAGCAATGGAAATTCATGAGCATTACAAAGGAAAAAAATATGTTTGTGAGCAGTTTGAAAATATTGATGTTCATCGTTCATGGATATACGTTAGTAAAAACCGTTCGGTAATTTCACGATTATTAAATTACTTTTCGTTTACGTTTTCTTCGATGTTTTATGCAGGACGTATTAAAGGTGATTTTGATTATTTGATGGTGGAGTCGCCCCCACTCTTTTTAGGAATCAGTGCATGGTGGATTAGCAAGCGCAAGAACGCAAAGATGGTTTTTAATGTGAGTGATTTATGGCCTGAATCTGCTGAAAAGCTGGGCGTTATAACCAATCGTACATTTTTAAAAATGGCTACTATCCTCGAAGAATGGCTTTATAAAAAAGCATTCATGGTTACTGGTCAAACGCAAGGTATAGTAGCAGATATTAAAAAACGTTTCCCGAATAAAACGGTTCATTGGTTGCCCAATGGTGTTGATGAATCGATTTTTAGTTTTAAACGAACGATTGATGTGCGAAAGCAACTTCAGTTTTCGGAGAGTGATTTTTTAATTATGTACGGTGGAATTATTGGGTTGGCACAAGGACTCGATGTGATTCTTGATGCAGCGAAATTACTTCCTGCAGAAAGTAAAATTACCTACTTGTTATTAGGCGATGGACCTGAGAAAAAAAGATTACAGCAGCGCGTTATTGATGAGCAAATTACCCGAGTGAAGTTCTTAGAGCTTGTAAGCAGAGAAGTTGTTCCATCGTATGTGGATGCAGTGGATGTTGCGGTTATTCCGCTGAAGAAAATGGATTTATTCTTAGGTGCAATCCCTTCTAAGATTTTTGAAAACTTAGCATTGGGAAAACCATTGTTATTGTCGGTAGATGGTGAAGCAAGAAAATTATTTGTCGACGAAGGTAAAGCGGCCTTGTTTATAGAACCTGAAAACAGTCAGATGCTGGCTGAGAAATCATTATTGCTCGAAGCTAATCCTGCGTTGGTTCGTGAAATGGGTAACAATGGCAAGACTTACGTTCAAAGCTATTTTATGCGTAAAAAAATTACGTCCGATTGGGTTAGCCTACTTAATTAAAAGAAGTGTAATTTTATACTGTAAATGATCACACAATTACCTTCGACTAATTTAAAGAAATGGCTGTTGCTGATTTCTGTATTTTGTTTTTCATCGAATTTAATGGTATCGATTGTTTGTTGGGTTTTAATAGGATTAACTACTTTATTTCTGAAGGAACATCGTTCACTGATGTTGCAGCAATTTAAAAACGAAAAGTATCTATGGCTCTTGCCAGCGTTTTATGGGTTACATGTTTTGGGTGTGTTATGGTCGACCAATTACGCGCAGGCGGGCTTGGATTTGCAGATTAAAATGACCTTGTTGTTATTGCCAATCATACTTTCTTCTTTTCAGATAGATGCGTTGTTTATGAATAAAGTCAGGCGCTACTTTATAGGCGGAGTTTTAGTTTCTAGTATTTATTTACTGGCAATTGCTTTCTATTCGTATTTCACAACGGGAAAAGTAACTGTCTTCTTTTATTCTGAATTGTCTGATAGCATAATGCATCCAACCTATTTCAGTTTGTATTTAAATGCTGCGTTGTTGTTTGTATTTCATGAAATGCTTTTATCCTCGCATCGCAGAACAATCTGGATGGGTGCCGCCTTCATGATTGTATTCTTTGTGATGATTGTTTTATTATCGGCGCGAACTGCAGAAGCAACCGCTTTTATTTCGTTGTTGGTAATGATTGTTTTATATTGGAAGCAAAAAGGAAGCTATCGTTTTATTTATCCATTATTGTTTGTGTTTGCAGTTACTACAGTTTCTCAGGTTTTGTTATTGAAATACAGCAATCGTTTTTCACAGGTGGAAGTAGCAGTAAAAAATACTGAACCGGTAATTGCAAGTTCTTATAACAGTACCACGGGACGAATAGAAATCTGGAAAGAAACGATTTCTATATTACCTCAATACTGGATGATTGGAACTGGAACTGGAGATGTAAAAGACGTTTTGAATACTACCTATCACGAGAATAATTTTTCATACGGATACGAGAAATCATTAAATACCCATAATCAATATTTGCAATCATTCTTAGCACTTGGAATAATCGGGTTGCTGTTGTTCGTATTAGCCATACTAATTCCCTGGTTAATGCGTAGCAATTACCATCCTTTATTATTGATGTTGTTATTTATTTTTGCACTGAATTGTTTAACCGAATCCATGTTAGAAGCGCAGCGCGGAGCCATCTTCTTCGCACTCATGATTAGCATCTTCGGAAGAAAAATAGAGTTAAATAGTAAATCATCAAATTAGTTTACTTCGACTCCGCTCAGCAAACATGTTATTCACTTCAAACACAAAAAGTAGAATCCTTAGGATACAATTTATTATAAATTAGCAAATTAGTTTACTTCGATCCCGAAGTCTCGGAATCAAATTATCAAATTAGCACATTAACCCATTAGCACATTATCAAATTAAACTATGTCCCTCATCCCCTTCGCCCCTCCTCGTATCGATGATGAAATCATCAATGAAGTTGTTGCTACCTTACGTTCTGGCTGGATAACAACTGGTCCTAGAACAAAGCAATTTGAAA
>CAMBYJ010000082.1 GCA_945872015.1 Chitinophaga pinensis
AAGAGCAAATATGCAGGTAAAGGATTTTAATATGAAGGTTACTGGAGAAATTAGTAAGCAGGCTCCAATTGAATATACAGCGATGCATATTGTTTATGAATTTGTTGGAGATAATCAAGTAAGGCAAGATGCGTTGGATGCTGTAATGGCTTCTCAGGAGAAATACTGTGGCATAAGCCATATGTTAAAGAAAATAATTCCTATTACATGGGATGTAACCTACAATGGTGACTTGATTTTTACTAATAAAAAAGAAGCAATACTAAATTAAAATGACAAATCAGAAAATGACAATTATTGATGTAAGAACTCCTGGTGAATTCATGGGAGGAAATGTAGCAGGAAGTATTAATATTCCGTTGCAAGAAATTCAAAAACGTACAGATGAAATTAAAGTAATGCAACAACCAATCGTTTTTTGTTGTGCAAGTGGAATGCGTAGTGGACAAGCAACAGCTTATTTTAAAAGCATTGGCCTTGATTGTGAAAATGGTGGTTCTTGGTTAGATGTTAATGGTGAATACTAAAATAAATTCATATGATAAATACAATTAAAAAACTATTAGGACTTGGTCCTGCAGTTAATTTTAAAGAGTTAATGGATAATGGCGCGCAGATTATAGATGTGCGTACAAAAGGAGAATATCAAGGCGGACATATTCGCGGATCTGTCAATATTCCCTTAAACACTTTGCAACAATCCCTATCAAAAATTAAAAAAGATAAGCCCGTAATTACGTGTTGTGCATCAGGAATGCGAAGTGCTTCTGCGAAGAGTATTTTAAAGGCAAGCGGATTTACAGAAGTTCATAACGGTGGTGGATGGATGAGTTTAAATAACAAAATAAAATAACTAAAAACTAATTTTTATGGCGACATTTTCAGAATTAATTCAATCAGTTAAACCAGTCCTTGTTGACTTCTCCGCAGAGTGGTGCGGACCTTGTAAAATGATGCATCCTATTTTGGAAGATTTAAAATTGAGAGTTGGTGATCACGCTTCTATTTTAAAAGTAGATGTCGATAAAAATCCTCAAGCTGCTGCCGCATATCAAATACAAGGAGTACCAACACTTATTCTCTTTAAAGATGGTAAAGTAGTATGGCGACAATCAGGTGTAGTGCCTGCAGATTATCTTGAACAAATTATTAATCAAAATTCATAACTATGAAAAAGATCTATTCAATATTAGCCATTCTGTCTGTATGGTTCATAACATCATGCTCCGGACAAAACGCTATCAATTCATTAAATCCTAAGCAGTTTTCTTCAAAAATGATAGCGACAAAAAATCTAACGTTAGTGGATGTACGTACGCAAGGTGAATATGCAGAGGGACATTTGAAAGGAGCTGTAAATATCGATTGGAATAGTGGAACATTCGAAAGTGCTGTTTCTAGATATGATAAATCTAAAAACTATTTTGTGTATTGTCGCAGTGGTCATCGTAGCGGATTAGCAGCAACATGGATGCGTGAGCATGGTTTTAAGAATGTATTTGAGCTTGATGGAGGAATTACAAGTTGGCAGTCTGATGGAATGCCGATTGAGTAATTCTTGAAATTATTTTCTAAATTTCCCCAATGAATTTTGATGAGTTGGAACAACAACTCCCATCGTTGGGGAAATTTACTTTTTCAGATCGAAAAGGGATTCGTTCTTATAAATTTAAAGGTGCTGTTTTCCTAACGATTAATAGAGGACAATCACGCATTTGTTTAAGATTACCTGCTGTCGAGCAAAGTATTTTTATTGATTTTGCTCCTGGTATAATCTGGAAAGTTCCTAATCAGTGGGGTAATTATGGTTGGACTTTATTTAGTATTGAAAAGTTAGAGTGGGAGGTAGTGCAGGAAGGGATAATGGCTGCAATGAATTTTATCGTGGTTCGAAAACAAAGTTAATTTGGTAATTTGGTAATTTGGTAATTTGAAAAATCATTGCCTTTAAAGTATTTATGAATTCTACATTAAAGTGCGATATACAGGATTAAATAATCACACACATGCTGATTAGGATTAAAAAACAAGATTCGATTTCAAAGGGGGCCACCACTCCTCCGCCCCATACACAAAATTAGTGAGCACAAATTAATTATTCGGTTTTTAAACGCTTATATCCGTTTACAAACGTTTATCTCTATTTTACATATATTGGTGAATTCCGTTTAATTCCCATTCCAAACAATACAATCTTCGAAATCAAAAACAAAAGAAACTCCTTTTTCGAATATTCCAAATACAGCTGCTCCGCTACCACTCATGCTCGCATAATGTGCCCCGGCCTGATATAATTGGTTTTTTATTTCACCGATTCTTGGATGATGTTCAATGACTGCTGCTTCAAAATCGTTAATCATAATATCCCTCCATTCGTTGATCGGTAATTTTATAATCTCCGTTAAAGTTCTTAGAGGTTCTTTAGGTGTCACCCAACTATAAGCCTCAGCAGTACCAACAGCGATATTTTTGGGCATGACAACCACAATTTGATAATTCGATAAATCAATCGAAATTGGGTTTAAAATTTCTCCACGACCTGTCGCTAAACATGACTTCGATTCAATGAAAAAAGGACAATCGCTTCCTAATTGGGCAGCATATTCTGTCAGTTTTTGGGTACTAATTCCCAAATTAAACTTCGAATTCAGCAATTTTAGCATAAAAGCAGCATCAGCTGAGCCTCCACCTAAGCCCGCACCCATAGGTAGAATTTTATGAAAATGGACCTGGATTGGTGGTAGGTTATAATCAGCTTTAATCAGTTTCCATGCTTTATAAATCAGGTTGGAGTTTAAATCACCTTTGATGGTTAAACCACTGATTTCCATATCAAAATCATCCTTTATACCTTCATTAACTTCTAGAATATCCTTCCAGAAAACAGGGTAAAAAATCGTCTCAATTTCATGAAATCCATCTGTTCGCTTACGCACCACATGAAGTCCTAAATTTATTTTACAATGAGGGAATACAATCATTTTTCAGAATCTTGAACAAAGTTTCACTCTGCGAATCTACTTTTTTTTATTTTCGGATATCTTTGCAAAGAATTAAAAATATTTAATCATGGGAACAACGTTGATGGATTTTGAGAAACCGCTTGAAGAATTACATGATCAGTTAACAAAAGCGAAACAGATTCAAGAGAAGGGAAAGGTAAATGTGAAGGCAGCTATCAAAGATCTAGAAGATAAAATTGCCAAAACCAAATTAGAGATTTATTCTAAGCTTACTCCATGGCAGCGCGTTCAGTTATCGCGTCATCCCGAGCGTCCTTATACACTCGATTATATTCAGGCAATCACCAATGGAAGTTTTATGGAGCTTTTTGGTGATCGTCAGGTCAAAGATGATAAGGCTATGGTGGGAGGATTTGGTGATATCAACGGTCAAACAGTAATGTTCGTTGGACAACAAAAAGGAAATAATACCAAGCAACGTCAGTATCGTAATTTCGGAATGCCAAATCCAGAAGGCTATCGTAAAGCACTTCGCTTGTTTAAGCTGGCTGAGAAATTCAATAAGCCAATTGTAACACTTATTGATACTCCAGGAGCTTACCCAGGATTAGAAGCAGAGGAACGTGGACAAGGTGAGGCAATCGCTCGTAATCTCTATGAGATGTCGATTTTAAAAGTCCCTGTAATTTGTATTATCATTGGTGAAGGTGCATCTGGTGGTGCTTTGGGAATCGGTATTGGTGATAGAGTATTGATGTTAGAAAATACATGGTATTCGGTAATTTCTCCTGAGTCGTGCTCAAGCATTTTATGGCGTAATTGGAATAATAAAGAAAGAGCTGCAGAGGCTTTAAAGCTTACGGCAACAGATATGAACGGATTGCATCTGATTGATGGGATTGTTAAAGAACCTTTAGGAGGTGCTCACGCTAATCCTGCAGAAGTTTTTGAAACTGTTAAAGAGGAAATTTTGAAGAACCTTTCAGAGCTTAATAAATTAACTCCTGAAGAGAGAGTAAATCAGCGTATCGATAAATTTTGCTCGATGGGTGTTTATAAGAACGAATAAAAATCTTGTTTTCAGCAGCGGGCCGGCTTGAGTAATCTTGCCGGCTTTGTTGTCGAAAAGATAAAGCGCTGAAAGCAAGGCGTATTCATCAATGTTTAAAAGTATTTTACGATAACTAATTACGTAATTGTAAATTTGATTTATGGCAAACGAAAGACCCACCACACGAAAAAAAATAATTCCTGCAAACTCATTTCCTGCTATAGATGGAGGTAAGCTTCCTCCTCAGGCTACTGAGTTAGAGCAAGCTGTTTTAGGTGCATTACTAATTGATAAAAATGCAGTTGCAGAAGTAATTGATTTATTACACGAGAAGTGTTTTTATGTAGAATCAAATCAGAAAATTTACAAAGCAATTGTATCCTTATTTCACGATACTAAGCCAATTGATATTTTAACGGTGACGCAAAAATTGCGTAGCATGGGTGAACTTGAAATTGTGGGTGGTGCAGTATATATTACGCAGTTAACTAATCGTGTTGCCTCAGCAGCAAATATTGAATTTCACTCGAGAGTTATTCTTCAGAAGTTTATTCAGCGTGAGTTGATTCGCATTTCGACAGAAACAATTAAAGATGCATTTGAAGAAACAACAGATGTATTAGAATTACTTGATCGTTCAGAAAAGAATTTGTTCTCTATAACGGAGTCGAATATCCGAAGAAACTATGAGGACATGCATGCATTAGTTAGACGTGCGCTTGATGATGTACAAAATGCATCAACATTAACAGATGGCGTTACTGGTGTGCCTTCAGGATTTACCGACTTAGACCGACATACAATGGGTTGGCAAAAGTCGGATCTGATTATTATCGCTGCTCGACCTGGTATGGGTAAGACTGCATTTACATTGAGCCTTGCAAAGAACGCAGCTCTAGATGGCAATAAGCCAGTGGCTTTCTTCTCGCTTGAGATGTCCTCGTTGCAGTTAGTAAACCGTTTGATTTCATCTGAAACAGAAATCACATCAGAAAAATTAAGAAAAGGTGATCTGAATAAAGAAGAGTGGGCACGTTTGAATGTTAAAGTAAAGCGTCTTACTGATGCACCTATTTATATTGATGATACACCAGCTCTTTCAATTTTAGAATTGCGTGCTAAATGTCGTCGTTTGGTAGCAGAAAAAAATATTCAATTAATTGTAATTGATTACTTACAGCTAATGAGTGGTGGTTCTGAAAGTGGTGGTCGTGGTGGTAATCGTGAGCAAGAGATCTCTTATATCTCTCGTTCACTAAAGAGCATTGCAAAAGAATTAAGTATTCCAATTATTGCACTTTCACAGCTAAGTCGTGCAGTAGAAACGAGAGGTTCTTCTAAACGTCCACAGTTGAGTGACCTTCGTGAATCAGGTGCGATTGAGCAGGATGCAGATATGGTAATGTTTATTTATCGTCCTGAATATTATCAATTAGAAACATTAGAAGATGGAACATCAACAAAGAATCTTGCAGAAATTATCATTGCAAAAAATCGTGCAGGTTCATTAGGTGATGTAAAATTACAATTCATCGGACCATTAACGAAGTTCTCTGATTACAATCACTTCGATTTTAAAGATGAAACAGACTTTGAACGTGGTGCTGGAATGTCGCCAAATTATTCTGCCGATTCAGGTAATAATTCGATAATAGTTGAGTCCCGCATAAATGAAGACAGAGGTTCGGCTGATTTTTGATACCTTTAACAACATTTTATAATACCTATCGTTTTAAGGGCATGCTAAAAAAAATAATCATATTAGTTTTTGTTTTTATAATCGGATTATTCCCTGCGAGAGCTGCTTATATTTTAATCCCTATGGATGATTCACAATCGAATCATTTAAAGGCCTATGGTATTGCATTTTGGGTTTTAACCAACAATGTTGAAGTTCAGTGGTTGTTGAATTACCGCGGTGGTTCTTTCATGATAAAGCAAATTCCTGCATTCGAAAATGAATGTCGTGTGCGTGGAGTTAGTTTTAGTGTGATTGCCGATGGACAAGCTGCTGGCATTCTCGATGAAATTGCACAGCCCGAAGCAAACATGGATGTTGTAAAGCTAGAGAAGGCGCCTAAAATGGCGGTTTATTCTCCCAAGGATAAGTTGCCATGGGATGATGCTGTAACATTGGTGTTGACTTATGCTGAGATTCCATATGATGTCATTTACGATGAAGAAGTTATTTTAGGAGATCTTCCTAAATACGATTGGTTGCACATGCATCATGAAGATTTTACTGGGCAATATGGGAAGTTTTATGCAGCTTATCACACTGTTCCTTGGTATCAGGAACAAGTGCGTTCAGAAGAGGCAAAGGCTAAAAAACTGGGATTCGAGAAAGTATCGCAATTAAAATTAGAAGTGGTAAAAAAGATTCAGGAGTTTCTTGCTGGCGGTGGATTTTTATTCTCGATGTGTTCTGGTACGGATAGTTATGATATCGCACTCTCTGCTAATGGTGTTGATATATGTGATAAAATTTATGATGGGGATGGTGTCACTGCAAACTATAATTCAAAATTGAATTATGAAAATACACTCGCGTTTAAAGATTTTAAGCTCTCGACTAATCCGCTTGAATACGAGTTCTCCGATATCGACATGACCAACTTTCGAAGGATTCCTCGTAACGAAGATGTATTTACCATTTTTGAGTTTTCTGCTAAATGGGATGTTGTGCCTAGTATGCTTTGTCAGAATCATGAGCAGGTTATAAAAGGCTTTATGGGACAAACAACTTCGTTTAATAAAAATCTCGTAAAGTCAAATGTATTAATCATGGGCGAGAATAAAGCTGCTAATGAAGCCCGTTATATTCATGGGGAATTTGGTAAAGGTACATGGACGTTTTATGGTGGACATGATCCAGAAGATTATCAGCATATGGTGGGCGATCCTCAAACTGATTTAGCTTTACATCCTAATTCGCCTGGCTATCGATTAATCTTGAATAATGTACTTTTTCCTGCTGCTAAGAAGAGAAAGCAGAAGACTTGATCTTGTTGATATTTTGTAATGATTATCGTTTTTTAATCTTTTTCTGAAGCTTAAAACCATTTAGATTTGTAGTTCAAATATTGTTATATGAAAAAAGTTACCCTTTTATTTTTTATTGCTGTCTACTTTATGACAGGATGTGTTACCAAGAAAAAATTCAATGCGCAAGTTTCAAAATATGATTCCTTAAAAACGACTTTTGATAAAGTTGATTTAATGTTGAGTGATTGTGCTGAGGAAACTAAAAAGAAACAGTCACGCATAAAAGAATTGGAAGAAGAACTTGCATCTGCTAAGAAGAGTAGTTCCGTTATGCTACAACAGTTAAGTGATATGTCTGTTATCAGTGCATCGCAGGCCGAGAGCATTAAAAAATCATTAGAAAATATAAATGCTAAAGAAGGATACATTCGCAATCTTCAAACAGAATTATCGCGTAAAGATTCTTTAAACATGGCTCTTGTGCTAAATCTGAAAGGTGCTTTGAAAGATGTGAATGATGATGATATTAATATTAATGTTGAAGGAAGCGCTGTTTTTATTTCTATTTCTGATAAGATGTTGTTTAAGAGTGGTAGTTATGAAATTACACCACGTGCTAAGGATGTATTAGGTAAAGTAGCTGATGTGATCAAT
>CAMBYJ010000083.1 GCA_945872015.1 Chitinophaga pinensis
TGTTAGAGGACCTTGTACCGCTAAAAGCGATGTTCTATCAGAAATATTATGCATTTCAACACCTGCAGTATTATGTTGCATAATCCAATTCCAATCTTTATCGATGTTACCTGCGTTCACAACCAACATCCAGTTGTTACCTTCTAACTTGTAGACTAAAAGGTCATCAACAATTCCGCCATCGGCATTAGGCATACAAGAATATTGCGCCTTGCCAGGAGTTAGTTTAGATGCATCATTGCTAGTAATGCGCTGAATTAAATCTAAAGCACCTTCGCCCTTCAACACAAACTCACCCATATGGCTTACATCGAAGACACCAATTGCCTTACGAACCGTTTCATGTTCAATGTTTATTCCCTCGTATTGTACAGGCATTAAGTATCCTGCAAAGGGAACCATTTTAGCATTTAATGCTTTATGTGTTTCGGTCAGAGCCGTATTTTTTAATTCAGTAGCTACAGTAGACATAGTAATTAGTTAATTGAGGATGCTAAAATAATAAATTTAAGGGTAAGCAGCTATTTGCTCAGGTCTTGAAATGAAATATCATAAATAGGATATTTCTGCCAACCTTCATAGTCGAAATGCCACCATTCTGATGCAAACAACTGAAAACCACAACTTGTCATAGCCTTTTGTAAGAGCTCAACATTTTTTTCTTGAAGCTTTGTTCTTTCTTTAGATGATACGGAAGCTTTATCAGAAAAATCATCATAAGCAGTTGGCATATCTAAATATTGTCCTGTTTTTAAATTAAAAAGTCCGACATCAACAGCACAACCTCTATTATGACGGGATCCTTTTTCAGGGTCGGCTACATAGCGATCATCGTGAATAATATCCCAGAACTTAACAGTATAACGGTATGGCCTATACGCATCATATATTACCAACCCAATATTTAACGGTTCTAAAAATTCTGCGACCTTTAATAGTGCATTTCGGGCATCAAGTGATAAAAATACAGCTGCTGTATCGTAAACTATTTCTTTAGTAAAATTATTAGTAGTTGCGTAGCGAATATCCTTTAAAAAACGAGAATCATTGATTTCTACTAAAGCAAACTCAGGTGATGACTTTACAAGGTTGTGATAAGAATCATAATTAATAACCTTGAGTTGTGCATTCGTATTTAAAGAAAAGAGAATAAAGGCTATTACAAACCCGGTTTTACTTTGAGCAAACATTAGCTAGTAAGTTTTGAGAATACCTCGAGATATTTCCATTTCTGAGATTCAATAGAGTAATGATCTATAATTGTCTGACGTGCATTAGCTCCCATTCTTTCACGTTCATCTGGATGATCAATTAAAAAACAAATCGCATTGAACCATTCTTCATCTGTAGCTGCTAGAAATCCATTTTCACCATGAGTTACAATTTCTGTATTAATACCAACTGGCGACATAATAGCAGGCGTTCCCATCGACATATACGTTAATCCTTTAAATCCACATTTTCCTTTTGCCCACTCATCATCGGGCAATGGCATTATACCAATATCAATATCTTGTAAATCTTCAATTTCTTTTTTTAATGACCAAGCAACGCCTTTTACTCCTAACCCATTATTAACATAATTACCATCACCAATTACTTTGAATATTACTTTCTCTTTGTATTTATCTTTGATACGCAAAAGAACAGATTCTGCTAAGCGAAAATGTTTAACTGTGGTAAGACTACCTGTCCAGCCAATACAAACTGGTTTACTATTATTTGATTCGCTAAAAGCAGGCTTATGATAGTCAGTATCTAGTGTTGTTGGTATTATTGTAACATTATTATTAAACTGTGACGCGTAATCAGCTAGGTATTTATTACCAGCAATTACATGTTTCACCTGCTTAATAATTATTGATGTTTTCGCTGGATTTTTTAACCATGCTAACTTTTTGTTTCCTTCACTAACATCCAAGTTCCATATGGCGTCATCAAAATCAAACACCGTAGGAACACCAGACTCCACAAATTTTCGTTCAAAATAAGTTGTGCCGATTAAAAATGCTTCCCTACAAATGAATATCAAGTCATATTCACTTGCCCTCTTCAAATCAAAAAAACGAGTTTTAAATGCATTTATTAAAATTAATAGTTTCTTGAACCATTGACCACGTTGATAAAAAACAGCGTCAGCCTTGGCATCGAGCAAATAAGAAACTTCACAATCATAGCCCTGACTTTTCAAAAAATCGAGATACTGTTCAAATCTGAATCGTTGATTTGGAGCGCGATTAAGACGATGAGCAGTAACAATCAGGACCTTTTTCACTTAAATAACAGGTTGGATTTATTTTGAATTCAACTCATTTTTCAGGAACCCAATCATCAAAAATAAGCATAAAATTTATCAGCACAAAGATAAGATTTTTACAAAAAGATAAGCCATCATATTAATTTGGTTTAGACTGTTAAATATGACTATTTTTACAACCTAACAAACTGACATTTGAAGAAGCTTCTGGACATCAACCTGCCTCGTGTAGTTATTCTGATTGGAGATTTACTCCTTTGTATTTTCTCTTTATTTGTGGCTTATCAACTAAGATTCAATTTCAATATTCCTCTTAAGGAAATCAACACCTTTAGTTTTGTTTTTCCTTTTGTTTTGATTGTTCGATTTTCTTCTTTTTTAATTGCTAAGACATATTCTGGGATCATTCGTTATACAGGGACGAAAGATGCAATTCGAATCGTGCTGACATTAGCAACGGGGTCAGCATTCATGCTTATAAGTAATCTCGTTCGACATTCACTAAACTTATTCTACCTCGTACCGTTTTCAATAATTGCAATCGAATTTTTGGTAACCGTATTTCTGATGATTATTGGTCGTTTGTCGGTGAAGGTTATTTACAGCGAATTAAAAAACCCATCAAAAGACAAAGCAGGTGTAATTATTTATGGTGCTGGCGATGCAGGAATTATTACCAAACGAACTTTAGATCGCGACAGAGGAACACGCTACAAGGTGGTTGCGTTTGTAGATGATGATCCGAAAAAAGCAGGTAAGAAAATAGAAGGCATTGAGATTTACAATAGCAATCAACTAGAAAAACTTCAGCAGACTAATGATGTTAAACATTTAATTATTTCTATTCAGAATATTACTACATCGCGTAAGCAACAAATTGTTGACTCTTGTTTAAAGTATAACACACGCATTTTAAATGTCCCTCCTGTACATTCATGGATTAACGGTGAGTTAAGCTTCAAACAAATTAAAAAGCTAAAAATTGAAGACTTATTAGGCAGAGATCCAATTCAACTAGACCTCAATAAAATTCAGAAGGAACTTACTGGCAAAGTAGTTTTAGTAACAGGTGCTGCTGGTTCAATTGGAAGTGAAATTGTTCGTCAAATAATTCCATTTAAGCCTAAACTATTAGTGATGCTCGATATGTCAGAGTCGGCATTATATGATCTGGAATTAGAAGTTAACGACTTAAACACCGACAAGAATTGCAGAACAGAAACAGTGATTGGCGATATCAGAAATAAAGAACGAATGCATAATGTATTCAATTCTTTCAAGCCAGATATTGTTTACCATGCAGCAGCATACAAGCATGTTCCTGTGATGGAAAACAATCCGAGCGAATCAATTCTGAACAACGTAAAAGGCACTTGTAATTTAGCTGACCTTGCAGTGAGTTTTAAAGTTCCAAAGTTTGTAATGATTAGTACAGACAAAGCAGTTAATCCTACGAACATCATGGGAGCAACGAAAAGAATTGCTGAAATTTATTGTCAGTCGCTAAACGACAACAACGAACATACTCGTTTCATCACAACACGATTTGGCAATGTATTAGGTTCTAACGGTAGCGTAATACCGCGATTCAAAAAACAAATTGAATTAGGGCAGCCAATAACTGTAACAGATCCGCATGTAACGCGTTATTTCATGACTATTCCTGAAGCGTGTCAGCTTGTATTGGAAGCAGGCGCAATGGGTGCAGGAGGTGAAATATTTATTTTCGACATGGGAGAATCGGTGAACATAGCCGAGCTGGCGAAGAAGATGATTCGCTTAAGCGGATTAGAATTGGGCAAGGACATTCAGATTGTTTATACGGGATTACGTCCGGGAGAAAAGCTTTACGAAGAGCTATTAGCAAACGAAGAAAACACACTTCCAACGCATCATAAAAAAATTATGATAGCCAAGGTAAAGAAGTATCACTTCGAATCAATTAGCAAAGATATTGCGGATTTAATTTCCCTTTTTGGTGCTCAGGACAATGAACAAATTGTTCGCAAAATGAAAGAGATTGTTCCTGAATTCAAGAGTCAGAATTCGATTTATCAGAAGCTCGATAATTAAAAATTGACACGCAGTTAGTTTCTCAATCTAAAACTACTTCGTTTGCTTTTTAAAGCTATCAACTTTATTGAAGCCTTTAACAAACATATGCTCGGCAGTTTGATAAATTGAAATAGCGACCGATTAAAATTTTATTTTATAGTTTTATCCATGGATTGTTTCCTTTAATCCAAAACCTTTAATAATTTCTCCTTCGTAATCGAGCCACTGCTGCCAGCGTTCTTCTACATTTTCATTCTCAGCATATTTTCTTGCAAAGCTGATGAACATCGTATAATGATTTGCTTCACTTATCATCAGCATCTTATAGAATTGCTGGAGATCCTTATCATTAATATTTTCTGAAAGCACTTTAAATCGCTCACAGCTTCTTGCTTCAATCATTGCACCGAAAAGGAGTCTATCTATCAGATGTATTTCTCTAGACATACCCTTGCGCTGGAATTCATAAAGCAAATTTACGTATTCGTCTTTGCGCTCTCTACCTAATACAAAACCTCTTTCAACTAACTTATCATGCACTTGTTTAAAATGACCTAACTCTTCTTGAGCTAATTCGAGCATGGCATTCACTAATTCCGTTTTCTCAGGAAATTTTACAACAATAGTAATTGCGTTGGTGGCTGCCTTTTGCTCACAATAAGCATGATCCGTTAATATCTCTTCAATATTTTTTTCTACTATGTTTACCCAACGTGGATCCGTTGGAAGTTTTAATCTAAACATGGTATTAATATTTTAACAATTCTGCAATTTTAATCTTCACTTTTTCTGCATTCGGAAGCATAGCATGTTCCAATGTACTATTGAGTGGAATTGCTGGTAAATTTTCAGAACCAATCACAACTACTGGAGCATCGAGATGCACAAAACAGTGTTGAGATATCCTTCCTGCAAGTGCCTGAGCAAACGAATTGTTATAAGGCTCTTCGGTTAATACAATACACTTGTTATGTTTCTTAACGGAATTAAAAACTGTCTCTTCATCTAAAGGAGCTAATGTTCTCAAGTCAATAATTTCTACTTGACCTTCAAAATCTTTAGCTGCATTTTTTGCCCAATAAACTCCCATTCCATAAGTTATAACGGTAAGGGTATCCGTTGATGTATTTGCTTCAACATCCTGAACTATTCGTGCTTTCCCAAGTGGTAAAATATAATCTTCAGATGGCTCAATTGTTTTTGCTTCTTCTGTCCCTTTTATCTTAGACCAATAAAGACCTTTATGCTCTAACATAACCACAGGATTAGGATCATAGTAAGCGGCTTTCATTAAGCCTTTTAAATCGGCACCTGTAGATGGATAACAAATTTTTATTCCGCGAATATTCGCTAATACACTTTCCACACTCGAAGAATGATAAGGTCCTCCACTACCATAAGCACCGATTGGCACACGAATGATAGCACTTACAGGCCATTTACCATTACTCAAATAGCAAGAGCGACTAACCTCAGTAAACAACTGATTCAAACCTGGCCAGATATAATCAGCAAATTGAACTTCTACAATTGGTTTACATCCAGTAGCACTCATACCAACTGTACTTCCAATAATAAATGCTTCTTGAATTGGAGTATTAAATACACGATTATCACCAAACTTCTGAGCCAATGTTGCAGCCTCTCTGAAAACACCACCCAATCTACCTCCTACATCTTGTCCGTATAACAAGCACTCTGGATGCTTCTCCATTAACTCCTGAATTGCAAAAAGCGCACAATCAACCATCACCTTGGCTTCACCACCTTGAGGAGCACGAACACCGGTCTCTTCTATAATTGACGTAGGTGCATAGTCGTGAGTAAACAAATCTTCGGGTCTTGGATCTTCAGATGATTTTGCATTTTCATAATCAACAAGCAACTGTTTTGTCACCTCCTCCTCTATTGAAAACAATTCAATTTCATCAATACCTAATTCTAATAGTTGCTTTCTGAACTTCGGCAAGGGGTCACGTTTAGCAGCTTCTTCTAAGTCATCACGATACCATTCCTTGCGAACACCTGATGTATGATGATTTAACAAAGGCACTTTTGCATGCACCAACCATGGCTTCGATTCAGTTCGAACGCTCTTGAAAATACTATTAATGACTTTATAACACTCGATAAAATCGGTTCCATCGATAGTCACGGCTTCAATTCCTTTGAATCCTTTGATATACTCATAGGCATTCATTGCGCGAGTCTCTTTTGATGTTGCAGATATATCCCAATCATTATCCTGCACGATATAAACTATTGGAAATTGCTTTAGTGCGGCCATCTGAAATGCTTCTGCTACTTCTCCTTCCGTTACTGAGGCATCTCCTAACGAACAAACCACCAAAGGATTCTCGGTGATATTAGCATCTTGTAATCCTTGCTTCTGCAAATACTGAATTCCCATTGCTACACCTGTTGTTGGAATTGCCTGCATACCTGTAGCTGAACTTTGATGAGGAATTTTAGGCATTCCTTCACGTTTCAAACTAGGATGACAATAATACGTTCTTCCTCCACTAAATGGGTCATCACGCTTTGCCATCAATTGCAACATCAATTCAAAGGGTTGCATTCCGATACCAAGCAACATACTATCATCGCGGTAATAAGCACTTAAATAATCCTGTGATTTTAATTGAAGTCCTACAGCAAGCTGTATTGCTTCGTGCCCTCGTGAAGTAGCATGCACATATTTAGCTGTGAAAGATGAGCGCTCTTCATACAATACCGCCATTTCTTTGGCAGTAGTCATAAGTTTAAAAGCATTTAATAAAACTTCTTTCGACAACGTTGTTTCCTGGTCCAATGCAATTGAATTCATGGCGCAAAAATAAGGATATTAGCTCACGATTTCGAATACTTTCGAGTAAATAAAAAAGGGACCTCCATAAATGAAAGTCCCTTTATAAAATTTAAAATATTTTATTCAACAATAAGCCTTGTCTGCGTAATTAATCCATTTCCTTTTAACGAAACGATGTACGTTCCTGTCAGAAGTGTTTCAAGACTTAATTCTTTCTGATTATATCCTTCAATAGCATTTAGAGTATAGGTATCTATTACTCTTCCAGACATATCATAAATAGTCAATAAATAATCGCTATTATCTTCAGATGTGTAGGCAATCGTAACATTATCTCTTGCAGGATTTGGATAAACAACAATTCCAGAAACATCATAAGAGCTACCATCACGAGCTGTAGGACAAGCAGCAGTAGGATTTACTGAAACAGATCTAGCAGTACTTAATCCACATGCATTTCCAGACTTAACAGTAATAGTTTTTGATCCAGTAGCTGTAAATC